>JAILAB010000006.1 GCA_024681855.1 Elusimicrobiales bacterium | reverse complement strand
CCCAAAAGGCTCTTTGACACCTTTTAGGGATACTGTCCGGGATGTGTTTGCGCACGCTGGCAACCCTGGCGCAAGCGCCAAAGTCCCGCCCGGAAGTGAGGCTAAAAAAGTATACCACATAAAAACACAAATAGCAACAGGAAAAGTATGTTGCGAATTAAAGTTGCAAGTGCAACAGGACAATATGTTGAATAATGAGTGCTATGTCCCGATACAAGCAGCTGAACAAAGAAGAACGATTTACGATAGAAAGCATGATCAGAAACGGTTATTCTGCCAGTTCCATAGCCCGCACATTAAGCCGCAGCAGAAGCACCATAACTAGGGACATAAAGAGAAACAGTGGAAGGCAATGTTATATTTTTTTAAGACATTCTGCGAAGGCAAAGTTGAGTTATGGCTAAGGGGTCAGATTATAAAACTCAATTAAAGGAGAAACACTATGGCAGGAATGCAATGCATAAATTGTGAAGAAACCATATATCAGAATATGGAGCTGGATGGTATAGAACACCTTGCTTTTATCTTGGATGAATGGAAACAGTCGCTTTCGTCTAATATCAAGCCAATAGATATTGAACTTGATGGGCCAGAAAATTTTTTAACGATTTGGAAATGTCCCAATTGCGGCTCAATGCATGTTTTTGTCGGATATAGTTCTGTGATTTTCCGTTCTTACCGCCATATCGCACTGACTGACAAGAACAAAGTAGGTGAAGGGCGAAAGTGTATATTCTTTGACGACAGAACATGGTTTGAGATAACAGAACATGATATGCCTGCTGACAAGGTAGATGAGCTTCTGCCGCCGAATGCAGTCAAATACGCCATAATAGGCAGGACTTTTATGGATATATATCAGGACGAAGCCTGTACAGAAATGTTAGCCAGCTATGAGCTAATACCTTTTGATTATACGAAACCTTACAAGCCGTACCCCGCTCCATGGAACGAGGAAATGTAATCCCCACCGCGGGCTTTGCCGGAGAAGAGACCTGGGACTGGTGTTTTGACGGGCTGCCCCATAATTCCACAGTTGCCATAACAACAAACGGAGTGCTTTCAGATCCGGAGGCCATGCGTGTTTTTACGGGAGGATTCAATGCCATGATAAAAACCATAAATCCGTACAGGGTGGTAATATGCGGCAATTATCCTTCGTGGATTCAGGAGAAATATCCTGACCTGAAAATAACGCAGATTATGACTTTCGGGCAGATGTGGAAACAAAGAACTGATACTGTATATGCGTTTTCTTAGATATTGTGCAAGGATAGAAAAATAAATTCTGCCGTGCCTGTTGACTTTTTCCTGTTTTGCGTATACAATATAAGTGTAAAAACTGTAAATTGTTGCACTTTTTCGTAATGACAGAGGAGCAAAATGCGCAGAATAAATCGCGACATATATCTTAAAAGACTTGCTGACAGGGAGCAGAACGGGCTTGTAAAAGTAATAACCGGCATACGCCGTTGCGGAAAATCCTATCTGCTTAACAATATTTTCTACGATTATCTTAAAAGCAAAGGCATTGACGACAGCCATATAATAAGAATTTCCCTTGATGACGACGAAAACGAGGAACTGCTCCTTCCAAAAGCATTGAGCCGCCATATCAAAAGCCTTGTAAGGGACAGCGATACATATTATATACTCCTTGACGAGGTGCAGCTTGCGGATAATTTTGCCGGTGTTCTTAACGGACTGCTGAAATTGCCAAATATAGATATTTATGTCACTGGCAGCAACTCAAAATTCCTGTCCTCAGATATTGTCACGGAATTTCGCGGACGTGGCGACGAGGTGCGTATTCTGCCGCTTTCATTTTCGGAATTTATGTCTGTTTATGGCGGCAGTGTTCCGGATGGCTGGAAGGATTATTATACTTATGGCGGTCTTCCTCTTGTGCTTGCCCAAAAAAGCGAAGAAGCAAAAATGAATTATCTCAAAGGCCAGCTGAAAAATGTATATTTGAACGACATCATTGACAGAAACCATATTCAGCATGAAGAACAGATAAACGCAATAGTGGAAATTCTTGCTTCAGCCATTGGCTCATTGACAAATCCGCTGAAACTTTCAAATTCATTCAAAAGCATTGCGAATTTGAATATAGCAGACAAGACAGTATCTTTTTTTCTTTCCTGTCTGGAAGACGCATTTCTTATTGACAAGGCAAAAAGGTATGACGTAAAAGGGAAAAAATACCTTTCAACGCCATCAAAATATTATTTTACCGATCTTGGCCTGCGAAATGCGGCACTCGGTTTCCGCCAGCAGGAAGAAAATCACATAATGGAAAACATTATTTATCTGGAACTGACCAGACGCGGTTTTTCCGTTGATGTGGGTATAGTTGAGGCCGCAAAACGCAATGAGGCGGGCAAGTTAAAGCGTAATTATTATGAGGTGGATTTTATTGCCAATCGTGGAAACAATAGGTTTTATATTCAGTCTGCCTTTGCAATGGATACGGAGGAAAAACAGGAACAGGAAAAGCGTTCCCTGATGGGCATAAGGGATTTTTTCAAGAAAATAATAGTGGTAAGGGACGACATAAAACGTAAGCGCGATGAAAAAGGCATAATAACAATGGGCATATACGATTTTCTTCTTGACGAAAACAGCATGGAATATTAGGAAAACGCATAAACCTGATTTGAACATTTCTGCCGGCAGGGATAAAAGCCAGTCAGCAGCAATACGGATATTAAAGTGACAAACCGCTCAAACTGTAAAAAGTGTAATATTTGCCGTTATTTTCCTGTAAAAAAATGTAAGGTCAGTATCCATATATGCCGCTTTATTGCTGGACGGACAGCACAAGCCGTTCTGAAATAGATTTCATTGCCCAGATTTCCAAAATGATTGTGCCTGTAGAGGTAAAGGCCTCAATAAACCTTAAGGCAAAAAGCCTGCGCAATTTCATAAGAAACAACAGCACACAGAAAGCAGTAAGGACGTCTCTTGCCCGGTTCAGAATCAATGACGGAGGAATACTTTATGACATTCCATTATGGGTAATAGGCGGAATGGAGGAATTTGTTTCCGGAAAATGGTATTAAAAACATTCAGCTTTTACCGGGTTTGCCACTCTGTTATCTGATACAGAAGCTTAAGATTTTTCACGTCTTCTGATATTTGCTATTATTATTAAAATAAATGACTGTTCTGTCATTAAAATTTTGAAGGAGCTTTATATGGCTATAATGGATCAGTACGTGGCGATTCTTGATGCGCTGCGCTTCAACAAAATGTACAAGAACGACTTTTTCCTTACCTGGGAAAAAACTCAGGACGAGATAGAAGCCGTATTCACGGTAGCGGAGGCTTTAAAGGCGCTTCGCGTTAATAACATATCCACAAGGATTTTTGACAGCGGCCTCGGCATTTCCCTGTTCAGGGACAATTCCACCCGCACCCGCTTCAGCTTTTCCTCAGCCTGCAACCTGTTAGGCCTTGAAGTGCAGGATCTTGATGAGGGCAAATCGCAGATAGCCCACGGCGAAACCGTGCGCGAAACCGCAAACATGATTTCATTCATGGCGGACGTTATCGGAATACGCGACGATATGTACATAGGCAAGGGCAACAAGTATATGCACGATGTCGTGAATGCTGTTGACCAGGGTTTCAAGGATGGCGTTCTTGAGCAGCGCCCCACGCTGGTAAACCTGCAGTGCGATATTGATCACCCCACGCAGGTAATGGCAGACACCCTTCACCTTATAAATGAATTCGGCGGAATAGAGAATCTCCGCGGCAAGAAAGTTGCCATGACATGGGCATATTCCCCGTCTTATGGCAAGCCGCTTTCAGTTCCGCAGGGCGTGATTGGCCTTATGACCCGCTTCGGAATGGATGTAACCCTTGCATATCCGGAAGGATATGATATTTTTGACGATGTGAAGCAGGTTGCCGCAAAGAACGCCGCGGAATCAGGCGGCTCATTCCAGGTTGTAAATTCCATGCAGGAAGCTTTCAAGGACGCAGACATTGTGTACCCGAAGAGCTGGGCTCCGTTTGCCGCCATGCAGGAAAGAACAGAACTTTACGGCAAAGGCGATACGGCCGGCATAAAAGAGCTTGAAAAACGCCTGCTTGCGCAGAATGCGACACATAAGGACTGGACCTGCTCAGAAGAGCTTATGAAAACCACAAGGGACGGCAAGGCACTCTATCTGCACTGCCTGCCCGCAGACATTACCGGCATATCCTGCAAGGAAGGCGAGGTTGATGCGAGCGTTTTTGAGCGCTACCGCGATCCGCTTTACAAGCAGGCCAGCTGGAAGCCCTATATCATAGCTGCAATGATATTCCTTAGCAAATGCCGCCACCCGCAGGAAGTTCTCATGAAGCTGGAGGAAAACGGCAGGGAACGCATAATGACCGGCGGCTGCGCGCTGTAATAGTTATTTTAAGCAGCAAAAAAAGGCGGGATTTTAATCCCGCCTTTTTTTATGATTTTATTTGTTTTATTTTCGGTTTTTAAGCATTTCCGTGTATTTTCTGTTGAAAGCCTTTATCTTTTCAACAAGGCCTGCCATATCCTCCATGGGCGGCAGGAATGTAGTGCGGAAATGGAAAGTCCCGGGAATTTGCCCGAAACCTGCGCCTGGAACTACGCATATTCCGGTTTCCTCAAGAAGGGCCAGGCAGTAATCCATATTGCGCCTGCTCTCGTATGCAAGACGCTCTTCTTCTGACATTTCTGATATGTTCATGCCAGGTTCTGCCGGGAGATCAAAGCGTACGAAAGCGTACATCGCGCCCTGCGGCGTTCCGGCTTTCATTCCCTCAATCTCATTTATTCCGCCATAAAGCATTTCGGCCTTTTTCTTAAGGTTCTGCAGAATTGCATCCCTTTCCTGCCTGTACAGGGGATAGCTGGGGTCGCCTTCCTTTGGAGGTTCAACCATTATATAGGTTATTATCTGTCCGGCGGAATTGGAACAGAGGCCTATGGATTGAAGTTTCATCAGCTCGACATAAGCTTCTTTTGGCATATTGCGTACTTCCATATATCCGCCGCGCTGGCCGCATTCCCCAAGAAAACCCTTTGAAACGGAATGGAAACTGAAAAGTGTTGTTTCGCTGTCGCCGGTTTCATGCAGCACTTTTGCGAAGGAAATGAACTTCATTCCGGGTGCGTATACATTTTCCTGATAAACCTCGTCGGCAAGGACGGCAAGTTTATGCTCCCTGGCGAAGCGCAGCACCATTTTTATATTTTCTTCGGAAAGTATTGCCCCGGTAGGGTTGCCCGGATTTATTACCACTATAGCTACGGGGTTTATTCCATTTTTTACGGCAGCGGAATAGCTTTTCTTAAGCTCCTCCTCATTAAGCTGCCAGCTGTTCTGCTCGTCAAGGTAATAATTTACCTGCTTTGCGCCGTACAGGGCTATGGTTGCGCTGTAAAGCGGATACTGCGGTATGGGTATCATGAAACCGTCATTTTCATTGTTTGTGAGCAGTGTCATCGCGGCCTGCACGCCTTTTGACGCGCCGTCAGTAAGGAATATGTTTTCAGCGGAAGCGGGTATGCCGTCGCGCCTGGTTATGAATTCCGCTACAGCCTTGCGTATAAAAGGCATTCCGGCGCTGTGCGTGTATGCCCCAAGGCCGTTGGGGCAGCATTTAAGAATGTGGCGGGCGCGCTCAATGGCATCCGCCGGGTAAAATTTTTCAATTCCTGGCCGGTCAGGCAGTTCCGGGTATTCAACAAGGCTTAATACCTGTCTGGGGAATGTCAGGGGCTTCTGCTTTAACGCCTGAGGGTTGCCTATATTGCAGTAAACTATTTTTCTGCCTTCAGCTTCCAGCTGCGCGGCCCTGTCTACTATCGCGCCGCGCACGGCATAACTTGCTTTCTTAAGCTTGGAATTAAGATTTTCAGGTTTTATCATGATAATTCCATTATATAAAAGAAAAAGAGCAATCGGCTTTAATAAAAGCGGCTGAATGCGGCAACAAGGAATTTCTAAAATGGCGGATATGCCAGGATTGTTAAATTCGCTTGAGTATGGTATTTGAATAATTAAGCTTTTTTTGCTAAGATGTATCTATAACGGCGCGGTGGCCAAGTGGTAAGGCGGCAGTCTGCAAAACTGCTATTCGCGGGTTCGATTCCCGCCCGCGCCTTAAATTATTTCCATAGGGTGAAAAGAGTATGAAGATAAGTAAACTGGCTCAGTCTCTCGGACAATCAGCGACGCTTAAGCTTAATGAAGTTGCGAATGCCCTTAAGGCTGAAGGAAAGCCTGTCATACATTTGGGAGGCGGGGAGCCTGTGGAGGCTATTCCCTACGGAGCTGCTGAGGCAGCCCATGAAATGCTGAACGGAGGCTTTGTGCGCTATACGCCTTCTTCAGGCACTGTTGCCCTTAAGAATGAAATAATAAAATACACTGAAAAATTTTACGGCATAAAGCCAGAGAAGGGAAATATAGTAGTTTCTTCCGGCGCAAAGCAGGCTATATTTAACTTTCTTGTGTCTGCGCTGGATAGGGAAGATGAAGTCATTATCCCCGTTCCGTATTGGGTAAGCTATCCTGAAATGGTAAAGCTGGCGCATGGCGAGCCTGTGCTTGTTCGCCCTGCTAAAGGCCTGCTGGCTACGGTTAGCGACATAAAATCTGCTGTAACTAATAAAACAAAGGTCATAATGCTTAACAGTCCCTGCAATCCTTCAGGCCAGGTTTTCCCTGAGGAGACCATTGCCGGGCTGGTGGAATTTTGCGAGAGAAATGACATTTATCTGCTCATGGATGATATTTATAACCGTCTTGTGTATGACGGGCTGAAAGCCCCTTCTGCTTTTAATTATGCGAAGCGGCCTCTGAATGATTCCGTGATAGTTTCCATAAACGGCGTTTCAAAGACTTTCTCAATGACCGGCTTCCGCATTGGCTGGAGCATTGCCAGCGAGGAAATTACAAAGGCCATGATTAAGGTTCAGGCTCAGGTTTCCTCCTGCCCTTCAGCATTAAGCCAGACAGCCGCAGCGGGGGCTCTTGCCGAACAGGGAGATTTCGTTGAAAAACTCCGCCAGGGCCTTGAGAAAAAACGCGATCTTCTTGTCGCGGAGCTTTCTAAGCTGAAAAAAATCAAGCTTGCTAAGCCGCAGGGAACTTTTTACAGCTTTGCTGATTTCAGCGCCTATGACCCTGATTCGCGCAAGCTTTCTGCAATGCTTTTGGAAAAAGCTCTTGTCGCAGCTGTGCCGGGAATTGAATTCGGCATGGAAGGCCATCTGCGCCTAAGCTTTTGCGCTTCTGCGGAGAATATAGCTGAAGGCATAACCCGCATAAGAAAAACGCTTGACGGCGAATAATATGTTTTTTCCCCTCTATGCGAAAAAGGCTTCCTTAAAAAGGAAGCCTTTTAAACATTAAGGCATTGATAAAGGAAAATAAGGATTGCAAATGGCCTTATGACGAGGCACTAAACAAAGGAATAAAAAAAACAGTAGAATATATTTGTAGTTATTATTAAAATGAGGTATTTAAGCAGCAAATGAAAACATCAAAGACTATTTTTACCAACCTGTCTGTTCCTGAACTTTATGAGCAGGCCGTTCTTCGGAAAGAGGGATTTATAACCGCCGGAGGCCCGTTCTGCGTTACTACAGGCAAGTACACTGCCCGCGCCCCTAAGGATAAATATATTGTCAAAGAGCCTGGTTGCGCTGACAAAATATGGTGGAATGACACAAACAATGTGGCTGTAAGCGAAGAGCTTTTTGACCGCATGCTTGCTAAGATAGAAAAATACCTTTCGGATAAGGATATTTTTGCTCGCGACTGTTTTGCCGGCGCAGATCCGCAGAACCGCCTGTCTGTTCGCGTTTACACTGAATATGCCTGGCATAATATTTTTGCCAACAGCCTTTTCATCCGCCCCACAGCGGAAGAAATTAAGAGCTTTGCCCCTGATTTTACGGTCATTGATGCGCCCGGCTGCCTTGCGGATCCTGAAAAAGACGGAACCCGCGGCACGGCTTTCATTATCCTTAATTTTAAGCGCCGCATGGTAATAATAGGCGGCACCGCCTATGCAGGCGAAATAAAGAAATCCATATTCAGCGTCATGAATTATCTGCTGCCGCTAAAAGGCGTTATGACCATGCACTGCTCGGCTAATGTCGGCAAGAATGAGGACACCGCTATTTTCTTCGGTCTTTCCGGCACTGGGAAAACAACTCTTTCTTCTGACCCTGCCCGCCGCCTGATAGGCGATGATGAGCATGGCTGGTCTGATAATGGAGTTTTCAATTTTGAAGGCGGCTGCTATGCCAAGGTAATACGCCTTGACCCAAAGGCTGAGCCGGAAATTTATTCCACCACTGGCCGTTTTGGCACTGTTCTTGAGAATGTGATTTTTGACAAGAATACCCGCCAGCCTGATTTTAATGATGGCACGCTTACCGAGAATACCCGCGCCGCTTATCCTCTTTATTTTATAGAGAATTCCATAACAGGCCCTGCTTTCAATCATCCCAAGAATATCGTAATGCTCACTTATGATGCTTTCGGCGTTCTTCCTCCTATAGCTAAGCTGTCCTATGGCCAGGCCATGTATCATTTCATCAGCGGCTATACCGCAAAGGTTGCTAACACGGAAGTTGGCATTACCGAGCCTAAAGCTACTTTCAGCACCTGCTTCGGCGCACCCTTCATGGCTCATCATCCCACAAAATATGCTGAGCTGCTTGAAAAGAAGATGCGCGAAAACAATGCTGACTGCTGGCTTATCAACACAGGCCTTTGCGGCGGCCCTTACGGCATAGGAAAGCGCATGAGCATTAAGCATACCCGCGCGCTGCTCAATGCCGCATTGGATGGAGAGCTTGCGAAAGTTCATTTTGTTGAAGATCCTGTATTTGGCTTCTCTATTCCTGCTGAATGCCCCGGCGTTCCCACGGAAGTGCTGA
This sequence comes from Elusimicrobiales bacterium, assembly GCA_024681855.1. Taxonomy (GTDB): domain Bacteria; phylum Elusimicrobiota; class Elusimicrobia; order Elusimicrobiales; family UBA9959; genus CACZRG01. The sequence goes on along the minus strand of JAILAB010000006.1, from coordinate 45,036 downwards.
ATCCGCGAGATGCATGGGCCGATAAAGCTGCTTATGACGCTAAACGCAAAGAGCTGGCAAAACTCTTCACCGATAACTTTAAGAAATTCGGCGTTAAGAATGAAGCCATTTGCGCGGCTGCGCCTAAGCTGTAAATTCAGGTATACAAGATAATAAAAAATACTGTATACTGTATCAAATATGTTTTAAGGAGAAATGTAATGCCAGCAAAGAAAACTAACAATAAATTCATGGCTCCCGTTCAGCCTAATGATGCGCTTGCGGCCATAGTAGGCAATAAGCCCCTTCCCCGCACTGAGATAGTGAAGAAGCTTTGGGAATACTTCAAGGCACATGATCTTCAGGATAAGAAAAACAAGCGCTGCATCAATGCCGATGCGAAACTGAAACCGCTTTTCGGCAAGGATCAGATTACTATGTTTGAGGTTGGAGGCATAGTAAGCAAAAATATAAAGGCCTGACCTTATTCTGTTAAGTTATAATCCGAAAAGCCGCCGGATAAAGCCGTCGGCTTTTCTTAATTTTTAAACTGTATATAAGCTTTTAATACTATTGCTTATTGATATTGCTTTAGTTAGTATAGGAATAACAATTATGGGCAAGAATCTGACAATTTCGCTTTTCGCTGGCATTTCCGTATTTGTGTATGAAGCCTGGATAAAGGAGTTTATGGCTGCGCACAGTCTTATCCCAGGGGGACTTCCGCGTTATTGCTGGGATGGTATATTCACAGCTGTTATCTGTATGCTTATACTTATTCTGCTTAAAAAACTGAAGCTATGCTGAAATAATGTTCCTGAGAGCATGTCTGCATGTTTTGCCTGATTTTGCTGCATTTTGCCAAAATGTTTTTTGTATCTTCATGTTAAAATTTATTACAGCTGGTATTCTATGTGGTTTATTTAGCGGATGTATATCTCGTTTTGTACTGAAAAAGGCAATACAGCTTGATAATAAGAATTTTCTCATTATATGGTGCGGACTCTTTTTTTTCAGGCTGCTTTTTCTGATACTGTCTGTTTTCTTCCTTCATGTTTATGGATTGGCCCCACTGCTTTGTTTCTCTTTTGCATTTATAATAGTGCAGGAAATATTCCTGCTTGTTCCGCTTTATACATATAAAGAATTTATTCATTCACCGGCCGTTAAAATGGCAGACAAAAGTTCTTTGCCATGTGCAGTTTCCGTAAAAAATACAGGCACGAAATCTGCACAAAAAAGTATAATCTAAAATATGAATAAGTTTTTTAAAAATAAATTAAAATTTTTATTTGCTTTTCTGCAAAATAAAAATTTTCTTGTTTTCTTTGTTGCGCTTTTCATATCAGTAATTTTTTTATGCGGAAACTTGCTTCAGCTTGATATTAATAATAATCTCCTTTATTGCGCAGATAACCTTTTGTTTCCTGTTAATCCTCTAAATGTTTTTGTATTCCCTTTTCAATTGCTTGCCCACTCAGCTATTATAATACATTTGCCTTCCTGGCTTTCATTCATAAAAACATTAATATGCCTGTCTCCTGTTTTGCTTATGTTTGCTGCAGGTTCCTCAGCTTTTTCTGCAGGAGCTGGAATATGTGCCAGTTTTTTCTCTTTGTTTCTTTTTTATAAAAGCTTTTTTCCTTTCGAACAGATACTTATAACTTCTGCGGTTTTGGCCCCTCTTTGTGTCTTTTATTCTCTGTCTCTACCTTCAGCTGTCAGGAATATTCTGCTGGCTCTCACTATAGCAGTATCAATTCAGGCTAAAGGGACATGTTTTCCTTTTGCCATGATTGTTTTGCTTTTTGAATTTATCCGCCTTAAAAAAAATAAACAGTCTTTACGCTCTTTTTCGCTTATATGTCTATTTGTTTTTATGGCAGGACTTGCATGGTCTGTAATTGCTACCAAAGAATCAGGCAGAATATGTTTTTTTACGGAAACATCTGAAAGGCTTATCCCTAATCTTATATCTGGATTAATTGGGATGGAACAGACTACAGAAGGAAATGTTAAAGATATTTTTTTTAGTGAGGACAATCCTACTTTTATAAAAATTTTTTGCAAGTATCTGCAAATCTTTATTGCTGATCCGTGGCCCTTTTTTTATGGAATTTTCAAAAGAATCATGTTTCTTATAGAAACATGCCCGATAAAATTATCCCTTATTCTGCTGTGGTTTTTCAGCATATATCAGTTTAGACGTAATTTTAGGCTTATGCTTTTGCCTGTGTCCGCTGGATATTTCTTTTGCATGACAATAATCATGCCTATAGAAATAAGATACCTCTTCCCTGTATGGTTTCTTATGCTTTTGTCAGGCAGCACAGCTCTTGCCTCTTTTATTGGAGATCATAATAATCAGGAGAATATGTCAAAAATAAATAGAGCCGGAGGAATATGTTTTGCATTGGGCAGCGGGCCTCTGATAGTTATATGGGCAGCTGCTATTTGTCTGTTACTTGCTTTCCCGTTTCGTTACAAAAGAAGAAACATTGATAAATATTTCAATGCTCACCCAGACAATATTTTTCTCTTAAAAAATCAGACAAGAAGCAATTATCCTGATATATGGGATTTTGAGGCAAGGCTGGAACTTCTTGATAAGCTAAATAAAAAGATTCCTCAGGATGGATACCGTTGGATGCGCAGCTGGATGAAGTTTTATCTTTCCCGTAAGAATTCTTCTGGCCAGAAATCAAGGCTGATTTCTGAAAATTATCCTTATTTTTTTCAAAAAATACATTGGCAGGAGCTTCTTCTTAAGAGTTTTTCCTATTTTGGCACAGGAGATAAAAAGAAGGGAGAGGAAAGTCTTAAAACAGCCCTTATATCATGTGTGATTTCTGAAGCTTATGTTCGTACAGAAAAAAAATATACTTTGGAAGAAAAAAAATATGCTGAACAGATCGCCATGACTATGGTTCCTTTCTGTTCAGGAGAATATGGAAAGTTCTTTTTTTCTGTTCCTCCATGGGATAAAAAGCTTAGAAAGAGTCTTCGTGATTCCTCATTTGCGGTAAGCATGCTTTCAGAAACTAAATATTTAGACTTTTATAGAGGTAAAACAGAAGATAAATGTTCTGAATGCTGTATGCCTGACAAAAAGCTTTCTTTTCCGTCTCGCTGCGGAAATGATTCTGGAAAACTGCATTCATCAGCAAGAGCTGATCTTATTCCGGTTTATCTTGAATCGTCTTATGTTCCTCTGTGTTTCTCAAAAATTACAAAGAATAATGCGGATTTTATTCAAAGAACATGTTTACAGTATTACCATCTTGGCGATGAAGATGATGTGAAACTTGCTAAAATTTCTCCTGCTTTTGCTAACACTTATTATATGCGGCACAGGGGCTATGCTATTACAAATGCTTTAGTATTGCTTATGAATAAACAAGTCCCTAAGTAAAGGCTGTGTTTATTATACGCTAATGTGAAAACTTTTTTGTAAATAGTGCATGTGTTTTATTCTGCTGTGCAATCAGCCTTAATTCTCGCGCATAATTTAATAACATATGGTTGTTTTCAGAGCATGTGAATGAAAATTTTTCAGAAAAAAACAATGTTTTATATGAACTGCTGCAAGAAACTGTTTAATACTTTTATATAATTATATTATTGACACATAGAGGTCAAAGTAGTAAAATAAAATTCTACCGTATGGTATATTTTTTCAAGCGTGGTGCATGGAAAAACATGCGGTGCCAAAAGCAGAATTATGGAACTTAAAGAAATTTTAGAGCATCACATAATAGATAAGGTTTGGGCTTATTTGGAACTTGGGCCCATTCATCTTCCCATTTCCAAACATCTTTTGATGATGGCTATTGCTTTTATTCTGCTTGTGCTGCTTCTTCCTTTTATCATACGCAGCAAGTCCCCGGCAATCGCTCCTTTACGCTCAATGGTGGAAGTAATATTTCTGTTCATACGCGATGAGATAGCAAGGCCTAATTTAGGCAAAGATCTTGGGGATAAGCATTTGGGGTATTTCGCTACTCTTTTTTTCTTTATTCTGACTCTTAATCTGTTAGGTCTGTTCCCTTTTGGCGCTACGGCTACCGGCAATCTGGCAGTAACAGGCGCTTTGGCAGTGATGTCCCTGTTTATGATTCTTTATTCCGGTATAAAAAAACAAGGCTTTGCCAATTATTTTAAAAACCTTGTTCCTAAAGGCGTGCCGATATGGTTATATCCCGTTCTTTTTCCAATTGAGCTTATAGGCCTTGTAACAAAGGCTTTCGCCCTTTGCGTGCGTCTTTTTGCCAATATGCTTGGCGGGCATATAGTTATACTCTCTTTTATCTGTTTTATATTTATTTTTGGCTCGCTTGGGGCGGTATACGGATTTGGCGTAGCCCCGGTGTCTGTTCTGCTGGTTCTCTTTATGATGGCCTTGGAACTCTTCGTTGCCTTTCTTCAGGCATACATATTTGTGTTCCTTACTGCCATATTTACCGGCATGGCAGTTCATCCGCATTAATTTAGTAATTTAACGGAGGAATCTTTAAATGGAAAACCTTACTTTCATAGGCTTAGGCTATATAGCCGCTGGCATAGGCGCAGGCCTAACGCTGATAGGCGCGGGCCTTGGCATTGGCAATATCGGAGCGAAAGCCCTTGACGGCATAGCCCGCCAGCCTTCTGCTGCCGGAGAAATCCGCACTAACATGATTATTGCGGCGGCTCTTATTGAAGGCCTTGCCTTTTTTGCCTTAGTTATTTCGCTGCTTGCTGTAATGAATTTTTCAAATCCCAAGCCTGCTGAAATCACGGAGCAGCCGGCGGCTGCAGCTTCGCTGAACCGCTAAAAGTTCCGAAGGCTTAGCTTAAAGCATTATGGAAGCTCTAATTCAGCCTGACATAGGATTATCCTTTTGGACTATTGTCTGCTTTCTTCTTCTTCTTTTAATTTTGAAGAAGAATGCCTGGCAGCCGCTTATGGATGCTATCAATGAGCGCGAAGAAGGCCTTAGGCGGACTATGGAATCCGCTGACCATGCCAAGAAAGAAGCTGAAAGGATAAAAGATGAGCTTAATGCCAGACTTGCAGATCTTAAGACTGAAATTAAGGAACAGCTGGATGAAGCCCGCAAGGCCGCTGCGAAAGAAAAAGAAGCCATGCTTTCTGATGCGCGGAAGAGAACTGCTTTGATGATGGACTCAACAAAAAAAGAAATAGAAGCTGAAAAGAATGCGGCCATGCGTGACATTCGCCGCAGGATTTCAGAGATATCTATGCTTACGGCAGAAAAGATTCTCAATAATTCCATTGATGCCGGCGCTAATGCCGGCATAGCTGAAAAATATCTTGCCGAAGTTGAGAAGGAAAGGCCTGAAATCAGCAAGGATTTAGGGCAAAATTGAGGAAAAGGCCAGATGGATTCTTCAGAAAAAACGCTTGCTAAACGCTATGCCAGGGCTTATGCCGGGGCAGGCAGCCTGCAAGCAGCCTCCAGGGAAGCTGCCATAGAGGCAGCTTCTTCCCGCATTGCAAAACTGGAAGCGCTGGCGGATATTCTGAAGCCTTATGGAAGCTTTTTAGGCCATCCGGCTATTTCTGCCAGCGTGAAAACTGAATTGCTGGAAAAGATCTCAGATGTCCGCGGTCCTGCATGGAATCTGATTCTTTTGCTGATAGGCCACGGGCGTTTTAATCTTCTTGGAGCCATACTGTCTAGCTGCCATGCCCAGCTTGATGAAATGAGCGGCATATTGCGTTCTGAAATACGCACGCCATTTCCTCTTCCTGCTTCCGTTCTTGAAAAAGTGAAGAAAATTATTTCGCCTGACCCTAAAAAGGTCATTCTTACGGAAATACTGGATAAGAGCATTATTGGCGGATTTGAGCTTAAAACGGGCGATGTGCTCCTAGATGCCAGCCTTAGAGGCCGGCTGAAAGCCTTGGAAAAAACTCTTGCGGAATAAAGCGAAATTGGATTTTTGCATTTTTTCATTCCGCAACCTTCCGCTAAAAAAGCGGAAATGCAAAATTTACTGCGCGATTTAAGAGTGATGAAATGATAAAACCTGAAGAGATAACCGATATTATCAAGAACCGGATTGCTAATTTTGTTCCGGCAGCCGAGCTGAGCGAGGCAGGACAGGTATTGCAGATAGGCGATGGAATTGCCCGCGCTTATGGCCTTTCCCGCGCTCTTGTGGGCGAACTGGTGGAATTTGAAAGCGGCGTTGCCGGCATGGTGCAGAACATAGAGCGTGAAAATGTCGGTATAGTTGTCATGGGCGATGACACGCTCATAAAAGAAGGCGACAGAGTGAAACGCACGGGCCGTGTTTTGGAAGTTCCTGTAGGCGAAGCCATGATAGGCCGAGTAGTGGATGCGCTTGGCCGCCCCATAGACGGCAAAGGCCCCATAAAGACGGATCGCCGCCGCCCGGTAGAAATAATTGCGCCTGGCGTAGTGGAGCGCCAGCCTGTTAAGGAGCCTCTTCAGACAGGCCTTAAAGCCATTGATGCAATGATTCCCATAGGCCGGGGGCAGAGAGAACTTATAATCGGAGACAGGCAGACCGGCAAAACGGCTGTTGCCTTGGATGCCATTTTAAACCAGAAAAATGAGCCTGCGGAAACCCGCCCGCTCTGCATTTATGTTGCAATAGGCCAGAAGCAGTCAACGGTGGCGCGCCTGGTAAAAACGCTGGAAGACCACGGCGCAATGGAATATACGGTCGTTGTATCGGCTTGCGCGGCAGATCCTGCCTCAATGCTTTATATAGCCCCATATTCAGGATGCGCCATAGGCGAGGAATTTATGTGGAATGGCCGCCATGCGCTTATTGTCTATGACGACCTTTCAAAGCATGCGCAGGCATACAGGCAGATGTCTCTGCTTTTGCGACGCCCGCCGGGCCGAGAAGCATACCCCGGAGATGTATTTTATTTGCATTCCAGGCTGCTGGAGAGGGCTTGCAAGCTAAGCGGGAAGCATGGCGGCGGCTCCCTTACGGCGCTGCCAATAATTGAAACACAGGCAAATGACGTTACGGCTTATATTCCCACGAATGTCATTTCCATTACGGATGGACAGATTTATCTTGAGCCTTCTCTTTTCCATTCCGGCATAAGGCCTGCCGTTAATGTAGGCATATCTGTTTCCCGTGTCGGAAGCTCTGCGCAGATAAAGGCCATGAAGCAGGTTGCGGGGCAGCTTCGTCTGGACATAGCTCAATACAATGAGCTGGCTTCTTTTGCCCAGTTTGGCTCTGAGCTTGACAAAGCCAGCATGGCGCAGCTTAACAGGGGAAAACGAATGGTAGAGCTGCTGAAGCAGAATCAGTATTCTCCGCTTACAGCTGCGGAACAGGTTATTGTGCTTTATGCCGGCTCTCACGGCTTCTTTGATGACATTAAGCCTGAAGAAGTGCGCCAGGAGGAAACATCTCTCTTGCGCTGGCTGAGAGATTCCCGCGCGGAACTTATGGCTGCCATATCGGAGAAAAAACAGCTTAACGAAGAGCTTAAGGCAGAAATAGAGAAAGCTCTTGCCGATTTCAAAAAGACACATTAAATGGCATCTCTTAGAGACATAAGAAAACATATTGAGGCTATTAAGAACATAAGCCAGATAACATCCGCCATGAAAATGGTTGCGGCTGCCCGCATACGCCGGGCCCAAGAAGCCATACTGAAAGCCCGTCCATTCGCTAAGCATGTGGCCCGCCTTGTCGGAGATTTGTATGGCGAGCTGCTGGAAAGCGATGTTGAAGGCACTGAGGCTAACAAGTATTTTGAGCATAGGGAAAAAGGCCCTAAATGCCTTGTTATAGTAACTGCCGATAAGGGCTTGTGCGGAGCTTTTAATGCCAGCCTGCTTAAAACAGCAATATCATGGATTAAGGCCAACCAGGATGAAAAAATTTTTGTCATAGCTGTTGGCAAAAAAGGCTGGGACTTCATACGCCGTCTTAAGGGCGTTGATTTGGAAATAGCTGATCAGATGCTTGGCATTTTCCCTAAAGCGGGCTTTCGCCATGCCAAAATCCTGGGTGATCATATCAAGGACCTTTTTCTTGACACGCAGATGGAAAGCGTGACTGTAATTTATAATGAGTTCAAGTCTATGATTTCCCAAAAAGTAGTAACCAAGCAGCTGCTTCCGCTTAGCGGATTTATTGAAAAAGGCATTGAGAAAGCACAGTCATCTGGCATGGAAGCGAAAATAATAAGGGAAGACTTTATCTTTGAGCCTGATAAGGAAAAACTTTTATCCTATCTTCTGCCGCTGCATATAAACCTGCAGCTGCTGCGCATTCTGATGGAATCGCAGGCAGCGGAGCTTGCGGCCAGAATGACCGCTATGGAAGCGGCATCAAAGAATGCTTCTGAGCTTATCTCCGGCCTTACACTGAAAATGAATAAAACCAGGCAGTCAATGATTACTACTGAACTGAATGAAATAGTCAGCGGAGCTGAAGCCTTGGAATGATTTTGGAGAAAATATGGGTATCGGAAAAATTGTACAGATAATAGGACCAGTCTTAGACGTGGAATTTAACCAGGGAGAGCTTCCGGCCATTCACAATGCGCTAGAGGTAAAATACATGGAAGACGGCCAGCCGCGCAAACTGGCTGCTGAAGTCGCCCAGCATTTGGGCGACAATACTGTCCGAGCCATAACATTAGGCTCAACAAATGGACTAAGCCGGGGGCTTGAAGCGGAAGACACTGGCGCGCCTGTAATGGTGCCTGTAGGCGAAGCCTGTCTTGGCCGCCTTATTGACGTGCTTGGCGAGCCAAAAGATTATAAAGGCCCGATAAAAGCTGCGGAAAAGATGCCCATACACCGCGATCCTCCGCCGCTTACGGAGCAGAAAACAGAACCTGAAATTTTTGAAACAGGCATTAAGGTAATAGACTTGCTTGCTCCCTTTATGAAAGGCGGAAAAATAGGCCTTTTCGGCGGGGCCGGAGTAGGAAAAACCGTAGTTATAATGGAGCTGATAAATAATGTTGCTAAAGCCCATAACGGCTGCTCCGTGTTCGGCGGCATAGGAGAAAGAAGCCGAGAAGGAAATGACCTGTGGCTGGAAATGTCAGAGTCTAAACTTTCTGACGGTTCATCAGTGCTGGATAAGACTGCATTGGTTTACGGTCAGATGAATGAGCCGCCTGGCAGCCGCGCCAGAGTAGGCCTTACGGCCCTTACGCAGGCGGAATATTTCCGCGACAGAAAAGGACAGGATGTATTGCTGTTCCTGGATAATGTTTTCCGCTATGTTCTGGCCAATTCCGAAGTGTCTGCCCTGCTGGGCCGTATGCCTTCCGCCGTAGGATATCAGCCTACGCTTACTACTGAAATCGGATGGCTTCAGGAACGTATCACTTCTACTAAGAAAGGCTCTATCACTTCCATTCAGGCTGTGTATGTTCCGGCAGACGACCTCACCGACCCAGGCGTGGCAAATGTGTTCACGCATCTGGACGCAACGGTAGTGCTTTCCCGCTCAATAGCCGAGCTTGGAATTTATCCGGCAGTTGACCCGCTGGATTCCACTTCCAGAATACTTGATCCGGCTGTAGTGGGCGAGGATCATTATCAGACGGCCCGTGCCGTTCAGAAAATACTTCAGCGCTATAAGGAACTTCAGGACATAATTGCCATTTTGGGAATGGATGAGCTTGGAGATGAGGACAAGAAAACCGTAAACCGCGCCAGAAAAATACAGAAATTTATGTCGCAGCCTTTCTCCGTGGCTGAGAAATTCACTGGCCGGCAGGGCCGCTATGTGCCGCTGAAAGAGACAATATCCAGTTTCCAGCGTATTCTCAGCGGGGAACTTGACGATGTGCCGGAACAGGCATTTTTCCTTGCCGGCGGCATAGAAGATGTCATTGCCAGGGCTAAGGAAAACAAATAAGGCATATCATGGCAGCTAAACTCCTAAAGCTTTCCATACTTACTCCTGAAGGAACAGAGGTTAATGAGCTTCCGGCAGAAGAGGTTATAATTCCGGCTGAAAACGGAATGCTGGGCATACGCCCGGGGCATGCCCCTCTTATGTCTCTTTTGAAAGCAGGCATGGTAACTTATGTAAGCGGAGGCAAAACAAGTTCTTTTGAAATTTACCGCGGCTTGGCGGAGGTGCTGAATGATAATGTGATAATCCTTGCCGGCAATGCTGAAATAATGCAGGAGCTTGCTGAGGAAACCAGGCTTCAGGCATCACGCAAGGAGAAGAATGCCGGACTTGTGAATGGAGATGATCTTAACCTTGACGAGGCTGCTATGAACATAGAGCGAAGCATTGCCGTTCTTAATAATTTGAGGAAAAATGCCAAGCACCATGGCCGCAAAAATTCCTGACAGGGCTTGTAATTGCCTTTTGCCGCTGCGGCCTTATGGCGGCATTTTTGCCCTTTTAGTTTTAACTCTATTTTATTAAAATATAATTATGATTTTTGATAAACTTGTTGAAGCCATTATCGGTACAAAAAGCGAAAGAGCTTTAAAGACCATTAATCCCATAGTCGCTCAGATAAATGCGCTGGAAGATTCCTATTCCAAGCTTTCTGACGATGAACTGAAGGCAAAGACTCCCGAATTTAAGGAGCGCCTTGCTAAAGGGGAAACTCTTGATGACATTTTGCCTGAAGCCTTTGCCACGGTAAGGGAGGCTTCTAAGCGTGTTCTTCACATGCGGCATTATGATGTGCAGCTTATAGGCGGCATAGTCCTTCACAGGGGCAAGATAGCTGAAATGCGCACGGGTGAAGGAAAAACTCTTGTTTCCACGCTTCCGGCTTATCTGAATGCCCTTACCGGCAAGGGCGTGCATATTGTTACGGTTAATGATTATCTGGCAAAGCGCGACAGCGAGTGGATGGGTCCCATACATCAGTTCCTGGGGCTTACCGTAGGTTCCGTGCAGCATGATATGCGCAATGACGAGCGCCGCGAGATGTACAACCGCGATATTACTTATATCACAAATAGCGAAGTGGGCTTTGATTATCTTAGGGATAATATGGTCATTGACAAGAGCGAACGCGTAATGCGCGACAGAAATTATGCCATTGTTGACGAGGTTGACTCCATACTTATAGATGAGGCCCGCACGCCGCTTATAATCTCCGGCCCTGCTGAGGAATCAACCGACAAGTATTATCTTGTAAACAGGGTAATCCCATTGTTAAACCCGCGTTTCATTACAGAGAAGGAAGAAATAGACGCAAAACGGGAAGGGATAGATTTAGGCAAGGGCTATGATGCAATAATTGATGAGAAAAATAATCTTGCCACTCTTACTGCTGAAGGCATAAGCAAGGCCGAAAAAATGCTTGGCGTAGGCAATATATATGACGATGTGTCTTCAGGCTGGGCCCATCACCTTACGCAGGGCCTGCGCGCATATCATCTGTTCAAAAAAGATGTGGCCTATGTTGTTAAAGACGGGGAAATTATAATAGTTGATGAATTTACCGGAAGGCTTATGCCGGGCCGCCGCTGGTCAGATGGCCTGCATCAGGCCATTGAGGCTAAGGAAGGCCTTAAAATAAAGGAAGAGAATCAGACTCTTGCCACTATCACTTATCAGAATTATTTTAAGCTTTACAATAAACTGGCTGGCATGACAGGCACAGCCATGACTGAGGCGGATGAATTTTGGGAAATATACAAGCTGGATGTGGTTGAGATTCCGCCGAATAAGCCGCTTGCAAGAGTGGACTCTCCGGATCGCGTGTATCTCACGGAAAGAGAGAAATTCAATGCCATAGCTCAGGAAGTGGAGAAAACATGGAAGCGCGGCCAGCCTATGCTGATAGGCACAAGGTCAATTGAAAAATCGGAACAGCTTTCCAATGTTCTTAGGGCTAAAGGCATTCCGCATCAGGTGCTTAATGCCAAGTATCACGAAATGGAGGCCCAAATAATAGCCCAGGCCGGAAGAAAAGGCCAGGTTACCATTGCCACGAATATGGCAGGCCGCGGCACTGACATAGTGCTCGGCGGTGCCCCGTACGATGAGGCTGCGCAGAAAGAAGTGGCTGCCTTGGGCGGCCTGTATGTAATAGGAACTGAACGCCATGAGAGCCGCCGCATTGACAATCAGCTGCGCGGCCGCTGCGCCCGCCAGGGAGATCCCGGAGCCTCAGTGTTCTATGTCTCTCTCGGCGATGAGCTTATGCGCCTGTTTGGTTCCGACCGCATTGCCGGCATTATGGAAAGGCTTGGCATGAAAGAAGGGGAAGTGATAGAGTCTCCTATAATCTCCAAGCAGATAGCCGGTGCCCAAAAAAGAGTTGAGGGCCAGAATTTTGACGCAAGGAAACATTTGCTTGATTATGACAATGTTATGAACAAGCAGCGCTTAGCCATATACGGCCTGCGCGATGCTATACTTGACGGCAAAGGCATACCTGAAAGGGTAACGCAGATGATTCATGAGGCCGTAACGGAACGCCTTGATGAGAATGCTCCCATAAAAGAGCATGCGAATCTTTGGAATTTCAATTCCCTTAATCTTTTCCTGAAAAAAACATTCGGATTTGAAGTTTCCTATTCAGATGAGGACAGGAATACTCTTGTCAGGCCTGCCCTGGAAGAAGATATTTTTGACAGGGTTGATGTCCTTTACGAGGACAGAAAACAGGAATTTGAAGAGCGGGGCATTCCTTTTGCTGATGTGGAAAGAATGCTGCTGCTTCAGATTATAGACCAGGTATGGAAGAATCATCTTTATGAGCTGGATCATTTGAAGAAAGGCGTAGGCTTGCGCGCATATGGTCAGAAAGATCCCCTTGTTGAATATCAGAAAGAATCCTATTATCTTTTTGAAAATATGCTTGCCAGAATAAGGGACACCATGGTTTCCTATGTGTTCCGCGTGCATGCGCCGCAGCAGCCTGTGGCGCAGCCAGCGCAAGCCCCGCGCTCTGCTGCCGGGAGCAATGGGCATGAGCCTGGCCAGAACGCTGGCCGCCATCTGCCGCCCGCAGCAAAATCTCCTCTGCCGGTGCATGGCAAGATAGGCAGAAATGACCCTTGTCCTTGCGGATCGGGAAAAAAATATAAAAAATGCCACGGAGCCAATCTTTAAGGAACAGAAACAACAGAAAAAATTCCGGGAATGAGGAACAGCCCGCAGATAAAAACCGCGCGTCCATGCGCAAGACCGCGCGGTTTTTACGCATTCTGCCATGGCTGGCCTTGCCTCTTACGCCGGTACTGCTTGTATTAAGTTACCCCAAATTTGAGTATAACTGGCTGGCATGGCTGGCTTTAACCCCGTTTGCTTTTTTTGTGCTGCGCGCAAAAAAATGGAAAAGCCTTATTTCCGGCTCTTTTTTATGCGGTTTTCTTTCTTATGCAGGCCTGCTTTATTGGATTTATCCCACAATGCGCGCTGGCGGCGTGCAGAGCTATTTCTCCGTTTTAGGCCTTGTTCTGCTTGCGGCTCTGATGTCTCTTGATTTCATAGCAGTTGGCGCTTTCGGTTTTTTTGTCCGCCGCGTGGGTAATGGAATTTTCCCTCTGCTTTTTGCATCCGGCTGGGTATGCATGGAATGGCTGAAAATAAGCATAAGCCAAAAGGCCATATCTTTCCCCTGGTTTATATTGGCATATTCTCAGTGGCAGCAGCCTGAGTTCATTCAAATATCTTCTATTACAGGAGTTTACGGCCTTAGCTGGGCCTTATGCTTCTCTTCTGCCCTGCTGGCCGCAATTGCCTTGCGCAAAGAACCGTTTTATAAAAGAATTTTTGGTTTTTTGCCTGCCGTTCTGGCAGCTGGCGGAATTTGGATTTTCGGCATGGCGATGTCATCTCCTGAAATGGCTTCGGATAAAACCATTAAGGTTCAGGCAGCGCTTTTGCAGCCCTGCATAAATCTGTATGAAAAATGGGATCCGGCACGCGAAAATGAAATAAGGCAGAAATTAGGTTCCATGGTAAGCAAGCTGAAACATAAAGACCTTGTCTTATGGCCGGAAAATGCCCTGCCGGGATGGATTGATGACCCAAAATATGCTTTATGGCTTGACGGAATGTCTAAGGTTTATTTTAGCAGCCATATAGTCGGCTCTGTTTCAAGGGGAGACGGAAAGCGCGTTGCTGCCTGTCTAATCACGCCTGAAGGCCCAGGCCCAGATTATCACAAGCGCATTCTTGTCCCTTTTGGAGAATATGTTCCTTTTCGCAATGTCCTGGGAAAATTCATAGGCACTGTGGCCGCATTGGGAGAGTTTAAGCCTGGGAGCATGAAACAATCTCTCATGCAGCTTAAAGGCTTAAAGATTGCGCCGACGATATGTTATGAATCTATTTTCCCTTTTCTGTATTCATCAGATGCGGAAAGGGGGGCTGATGTTTTCGTAAACATTACTAATGACGGCTGGTATTTAGACACCTCTGCCCCATACCAGCATCTTGCAGCTTTGGTTTTCCGCGCGGCGGAGACGCGCAGGCCTATATTGCGTGCAGCCAATAATGGCATTTCCGCAGTGATAAACAGCAATGGAAAAATAACAGCATTTAAGGCTCTTAATGAGGAAGGTGTTTTGGAAGCCTCCGTTGACATTCCTTATGGGCAGCCTTTGTCTTTTTATGTGAAATACGGCAATGTGTTCGCCGGACTGTGCCTGCTGTTCTGCCTGGCTTTTGCAGTTACTCTCGTGTTCCTTTGATTATATTTGAGGTTTGGCAAATTTTTATGCGGCGGGACTGTTTCAGCCTTAAACTGCTTTAAATTTTCAGCTGTTCCTTGCGAAAAGCCAGCGGAAGGCATCAGGGAAACGGCGGGCCCATGCGTCTTCATGATGCGGCGCTCCTTCATCAATTATGAATTTGAGCTTCACGCCTTCTTTTTTAGCAAAAATCTTTGACATTGCTTCCGCGCAGCGCAGGTAATCTTCCGGGCGGTCTTCTTCTTTTGTTCCTATGTCCAGATAAACTCTAAGCCCTGAGCGCAGGTCAGCTTTTTTCAGGAAAGCCTGAACTTTGTCCCAGGAATACCAGAATGACGGGGAGAATATGCCTGCCCTGCCGAAAACATTGGGATATTTCACTGCGGCAAAGAATGATATTATGCCTCCGGCTGAGCTGCCCGCTATGCCTGTATGCTTGCGGTCTGGCAATGTGCGCAGGTTTATGTCTATGAAAGGCTTTAGTGTTTCTATTATAAAACGCACATACTGTTCGCCTTTGGGATTAATAACGTCTATGCCTTTCCAGGGCGAATATTCGTCGCCGCGGGTTGGACCGCCATTGTCTATTCCTACGACAATTACGCCGGGATGCAGCCCCGCTTTTACCAAGGCGTTTATGCTGCGGCCAACTGACCATTCTCCGCAATACGATGTGCTCTTGTCAAAAAGATTCTGTCCGTCATGCATATAAAGCACGGAGTATTTCTTTTCCGTTTCCCTATAGCCGGGCGGAAGATATATCCATATCCTGCGGGAAGAAACTCCTAGCTGGGGAATGGGCATGTTGAATGTTAGCACATGGCATTTGGAATAATATTTCTTAAAAGCTGGCATAAAATAATTTTATAACTTTAATGCCGAAAAATAATATAGGACGAAAGTCCCTCCGTGAGATGAGAACAATGATTTTTCAGGCTAAAGGCCTTTAATGTAAAATATGAATATAGAAAGTTACAGTTTTGTATAAATATGGCTTCACTTATTACGCACAGCGTGCCTAAGACGATAATGAGCCTGGCTGTTCCCATGCTGGCCGGCACATTTGCTCTTCAGTTTTATAATCTTGCCACGACATGGCTTGTCTCAAAGCTCGGAACTGAGCCTTTAGCTGCCATGTCTTTCACTTTCCCAGTTGTGATGCTGGTAGGCTTTGCCCTTATGTCAATAGGTACCGGCACAATGACTGTTGTTGCCTATTCCCTGGGAGGAGGAAATCATTCCAAGGCTGCCAGGGTAACCTCTCATTCCGTGCTGCTCATGCTGCTTATGTCCGGCATATTATGCGTGCTGGGTTTTATAACGGCAGAGCCCCTTTTCAGCCGCATGGGCGCGCATGGCCATGTGCTGGAACTCACCTGCGAATACATGAAAATTTTCTACCTTGGCATGGGCGTGCAATGCCTTCAGCATATGTTCGTTAACATAATAACCTGTACCGGGAATACCAAAATTTCCAGCGCTCTGATGGTTACTGGAACAATGCTAAATCTGGCCATATCTCCCTTTTTTATATTCGGGATATGCGGTTTTCCCCGTATGGAAATTAAAGGCGCGGCTTTGGCTACCATAATTGCCCAGAGCGTTATATTAGTGCTTTCCTTTCTGATTCTGTATAAGAAACATCATCTTCTGAATGCCGATGTGCGCTCTAGGCGGAGAATATTAATATCTTGGAGAAGGGTGCTTAATATGGGCTTGCCGGCAGTTTACAGTTCAGTGCTTACGCCTATATGCCTTGGCATAAACACGAAGCTGGCAGCAGGCTTCGGCACGGAGGTGGTTGCCGCTTTGGGCGTAACAGGCAGGCTGGAGATGTTTTCCTGCCTTATACCAATGTCAATAGGAATGACTCTTACTCCATTCATAGCCCAGAACTATGGCGCTGGCAGGCTGGACCGCATAAGGGAGGGAAAGAACCTTGCCATGTCTTTTGCCTTTATATATGGCCTTGTGATGGCCCTGTTTTTTTATCTGTTTACTCCATCCATTGCTCCTTTTTTCTCTCAAGACCCTGAGGTTATAAAAATAATAATCAAGTACATATATATTACTTGCTTATGCTATGGCGGGCTTGAAGTTTTCCGATACTGCACTTTTGTCATGAATGGCATGCAGCGGCCTTTATTCTCGGCAGGGCTGAATACGATAAGAATTGTCGTGCTGCTAATTCCAGGCTTTATAATAGGAGCCCGTTTCTGGGGCGTAAATGGCCTTTTTGCCGCAAGGACAATATGCGACCTGCTGGCCTGCGCCTGCGGCGTGATAATAACGAATGCGGTGCTGCGAAAAGCCGAAACATCCAAGCTGCGGCAGCCGGAGCTGCGCGCCCGGCATCCCATGCATGAGCAGCGCCGCAGGGACTATCCCGAAACCAATTAGGCTTTATGTTTTTAGCCGGGGATTGATAAATTGCCGTAACGGGGCATGCCTCTTTAGGCTCGATAGTCTAATTTATTCCCAATGCGGTTTAATGATGTTCATAAAAATTTTCTTATTTTGTATCATTTATTTAAACAGAAAGGCGGATTTATGAAATTTCCAGGCAAAAGAAAAAGCGAACATTATTTTCCAAAGAAAGAAAAAACCCGTGAAAGCCAAGTACGCAATGTGCTTGAAACCGAAAGCTATTATATAGTGGGAATAGACCAGCTTTTGGTTGACATTGAATGCAGGGTTCCTGAAAACTTCATAACGGAAAACGGCCTTAAGAAAGGCGAATCTCAGGTTCTTTCCGAAGAACAGACTGAGCATATTTATGAAATGCTTAAGGAAGGAAATTATATTTCAGGGGAATATGCCGGCGGTTCCGTTGGAAACACATTGCATAATTACTCTGTGCTTGCCGATGAGCGCTCCGTAATGCTGGGCACAATAAAAAAATCAATTACCGTAGGTGATTATGCCTTTAAATATATAAGGAATACAAGCGTCAGAGTGGATCTCTCTTACCTGCAGTCTATTAAAGGGGAAATGGGCAGGGCAATGTGTTTTATTACCCCCGACGGCGAAAGAAGCTTTGCCATAAGCAAAGGCGGAATGAACCTCCTCAATGAAAAAAACATAAGGGAAAACAGCAAGATTATTGAAAATTCCTCTGCTTTGCTAATTTCTGCCTATCTTCTTAGAGATGAGAAGGAACCTATATTTAAGGCTACAATTGCTGCCTGCGAAATAGCCATGGCGGCTAAAGTGCCAGTGGTTTTTACATTAGGCACGGCTTCACTAATCGCTTCAAAGAAAGATTTTTTCCGAAAGTTCATCAGCGATTATGTAACTATCGCAGCCATGAATGAGCTGGAGGCCGCAGCAATAACAGACATAGAGGATTCTCTCCTTTCCGCTGAACAGCTGCTTGATATTACAGATCTTATACTGCTTACGGAAGGGCCTAAGGGGCTTACCATAGCGGGCTGGGTTGATGCCCCTTTAGCCAGGCATACCACAAATGCGCTGCATACAAAGAGCCTGGTTGATTACAATAAATTTGAATTTAGCAGGCCCATGCGCAAAGAGGACTGTTCCGAGCCTATAAAAATATATACACATATTAATCCTTTTATGGGCGGGCCAAGCGAAGTCAAGACCACAAATGGCGCAGGGGATGCCGCTCTTGCTGCCCTGCTTCACGATCTTAGCGCAAAATGCTATTATCAGGTGCGAGTGCCAAATTCCCCTAAGCATAATGTAAATGCCTTGACATATTCATCACTTTCCCAGCTTGCGAAATATGCTAACCGCGTTAGCTATGAGGTTATAACGCAGAAATCTCCAAGGCTCATGAGAGGCCTGCCTGAGAAGGAAACAGCCCTTGAGGAAGCTTATTGGGATAAATAGGACTTTTGTCCTATTTATATGTGGGCCGTCCTTCCTTGAAGCAAAATGTTTTTTTTCATTATAATATAAGCATATAGACGGATTTTAGAAATAAAAGACCGGAGGTCAATGTGAAACGTAATATAATCTTAGGCGCTATTGCGATGTTATTTTCCGCGAGCTTTGCTGCTGCCGCAGATATGGCAGTAGATTTTGATCGCGGCGGCTTCAATTATAAGGAAGCCCTTAAGAACACAGTTACAGCTGCTCCTGATGCGAGCGCAGTAGCTGTAGAAGCCATGCCTTCTCAACTGCGCGCAAGCCAGGCAGAATGGACCATTATGGTTTTTGTTAATGGCAAAAACAACCTTGAGAAATTTGCTCTCCGGGACATGAATGAAATGGAAATGATAGGCTCTACCGATAAGGTAAATATCGTGGTGGAGCTTGGCCGCATGGCTGGCTTTGATTCCAGCGATGGAGACTGGACCGGCGTGCGCCGCTACCTGGTGCAGAAAGACAATGATCCTTATAAGATCACTTCTCCTGTCGTTCAGGATCTCGGAATGAAAGACATGGGCAGCTACCAGTCAGTTATAGATTTCGGCAACTGGGCAAAGCAAAATTATCCTGCGAAAAAATATATGCTCATATTCTGGAATCATGGCGCAGGCTGGATTAAGTCCGTTGGCCTTTATGGCAATAAGGGCATATCCTATGACGATCAGTCCAATAATCACATTGACACGCCCCAGATGGCTAAAATACTCCAGGCTATCGGCGGAGTAACTGTTATGGGATCAGATGCCTGCCTCATGCAGATGGCTGAAGTTGTGTATGAAGTAAAGAATCATGTTCCTTACATAGTCGGTTCAGAAGAAACTGAGCCGGGCGATGGCTATACATACAATACTTTCCTTGATCCAGTCGTTAAGAATCCTTCCATGACTGGAGCTCAGCTTGCCAGAGTGGCCGTTGATGCTTACAGCGATCATTATGATGCCCAGAGCGGCGGTTATACTCAGAGCTTCGTTTATGCGAATGCTGTTCCTCAGTTCCTCCAGCTGGTTAATGCTTTTGCTTACGAAGTTACTAAAGCCAATGATGTGGAAGCAGCCAAGTATGCCCGTGACAATGCCGTGAAATTCGCATATCCGGAAAACAAAGATCTTTATGACTTCGTTTCCCTGCTCATAAGCAAGTCCAACAACAAGGCTGTAAAAGAAAAAGGCCAGGCCCTTATGAATTATATAACTCATAACCTGGTTGGCCACAACCGCACAAAAGATGAGCCGGGCAGCTGGTGGTCTTCTCCGAATCCGCTTAGCAGAGCAAAAGGCATAGCGGTATACTTGCCGAATAAAGCAGTCCCTGCTTCTTATCAGGAAATGCAGTGGGCCAAATATTCCAACTGGGATGAATTCGTAGCATGGCTGGCTTCTAAATAAGAAGCGTATTCCAGTAAAAAAGAAAGCCGGTTCTAAAAGAGCCGGCTTTTTTATTAAAGGGTCTTGCTCTTTAAAGCCTATTAAAAAGTTCTCAATCCGTCATGTTTATGGCAATACATTCTATTGTGAAAGAACAGGAAGAATACTGATGCAGATAGAAATAAGCGGAATTCCTGTTTTTATTAATAAGAAGAAAATAAAAAATCTTCATCTGTATGTGAAGCCTCCTTCGGGACGCGTGGAGGTTTCCGCGCCTTTGCTGATGAATGTGAAAGCAATTGAGAATTTTGTCCGCATTAATCTTGGCTGGGTAAAAAAACAGCAGCTGAAATTTGAAGGCCAGCCGCACATTGCGGAACGAAAATATATAACAGGCGAAATATATTATATTTGGGGAAAACAGTATCTTTTGCAGTTTGAGAATTCAAAAAAACGCTTTTTTAAAATAGATGGAAACAGGATTATTCTTGGCATGAAAATAACTGCCAGCATTAAACAGCGGGAAAAGTATGTGCGCAAGGAATACAGAAAAATCCTAATATCGCAGTTAGTCCGCCTTGTGCCAAAATGGGAAGAAAAAACCGGTTTTTACTGCGCTTCATATAAAACTAAATATATGACAACACGCTGGGGAACATGCAATGCAAAAGCAAGGAGAATATGGATAAACCTGCAAATGGCTGAAAAACCGCTGGAATGTTTGGAATATATAATTTTGCATGAGCTTGTGCATTTAAAAATTCCAAACCATGGAAGTGATTTTAAGGAAGAAATGAATAAGAATATGCCGGATTGGAGAGAAAGAAAAAAACTGCTTAATAGCATTATTTCAGATCGCATATAGCGCATACATAAAAAATGGCAAAATTTTTTAAGCAAAAGCATGTGCCATGTTTTAGTAATATTATTTTCGGTATATACGGGAATTTAGGCCAATCTATATATTGCCATTCAGCCAAAGCGTAATGAGTTTTCTTGCCAGGCTGCCTTTTTTTGGCAAAAACAAGCCTTTCCCATTGTAATTGCCTGCCATAATATTTTTTATTTCTTCTCTGGTAAGCCAGTATAGGCTGTCAAGTTCTTGTCCGTCCGGCTTTGCTTCAGAATTTTCATCGGCTTCAGCATAAAATCCTGCCATTATGTTTGACGGGAAAGGCCAAGGCTGGCTGTTTACATACCTTATGCTGCTGATTCTTAAGCCGCTTTCTTCCATAATTTCCCTTTTCGCGCATTCCTCTAAGGTTTCCCCTGGCTGCATGAAACCTGCCAGCAGGCTTACCCTTTTAGGCTGCCAAGCCATGTTATGCCCTAGAAGAAGCTCATTTCCGTCATTTCTTGTTATGGCTATTATGGCAGCAATTGAATAAACAGGATAGGATATTTTTATATGTCCCTCGCAGTTTTTGGATGAACATCTTTTTGCATATTTTATGTCCTTGTCATCTGCCTGTTCCATTGGTGCGCCGCAGCGGCCGCAAAAGCGGTTTGTGTTAAGGAAATGGTCTATTGCGCGGGCTTTTGCCAAAACATTAAATTCTTCCTCAGGCAACTCGGAAATCAGTTCTCTTATGCTTTTCCATGTTCCGTTAATTAGTGCTGTGTCCCCATTGAATTTGTATTCCATAAATGCCTTTTTGCCAGTGAGAGTTATTTTAGTCCTAGTTTCTTGCGGAAATATTCCATTGTTTTTCGCAGTCCCTGCTCTAATGGTACTTCGGCTTTCCAGTTAAGCAGTTTTTCTGCCTTTGATGTATCTGGCCTGCGCACTTTTGGGTCATCTGTTGGAAGCGGCATGTAAACTATTTCTGAACTGCTGCCAGCCAGTTTTTTTATCATTTCCGCAAGCTCTAATAGCGTTATCTCTTGCGGATTTCCTATATTGACTGGTTCATGCTCTTCGCTCATGAGCAGCCTGTATATGCCTTCAACAAGATCAGAGACATAGCATAGGCTTCGGGTCTGCTTTCCGGTGCCGAATACCGTTATTGGCTTGTTTGTGAGGGCCTGGGTCATGAATGTTGGAACTGCCCTGCCGTCATTAATTCTCATGTCAGGGCCAAATGTATTGAAAATGCGGACTATTTTTGTGTCTACATTCTTATATTTGTGATAGGCCATTACGAGCGCTTCTGAAAAACGCTTTGCCTCATCATAAACTCCGCGCGGTCCTATCGGATTTACATTGCCCCAGTAGCTTTCAGGCTGCGGGTTTATCAGCGGATCCCCATATACTTCTGATGTGGAAGCCATGAGAAACCTGGCCCCTTTGGCTCTTGCTACGCCTAAGGCCTTATGTGTTCCGATTGAGCCTACTTTCAATGTTTCAATCGGTATTTTCAGGTAATCAATTGGCGAAGCCGGACTTGCGAAATGCATTATCGCATCCAGATTCCCGCTTATATTGATGTAATTGGTCACATCATATTTTATAAATTCAAAATCAGGGTTGCCGAAAAGATCTTTGATGTTCTCCGCTGAACCTGTGCTGAAATTATCAAGGGCAATTATTTTATGGCCCTTTGCCAGCATATATCTTGAGAGATGGCTGCCTAGAAAACCTGCTCCGCCTGTTATAAGTATTCTCATTTTTGTGTCATATCGCGCATGTCTTTAATAATCTATAGCGTCGTATTTTTCTTCTTCTGTAAGAGGTGCCTGCGTAGCTGCCCTGTATGTGTTTACCATATGGCATGCAAAAGTTCCTCTTGTGCTTGGCAATATGAATTCCGCTCTTGAGCCATAAAGGTCATATTTGTTTATAAAATCAGAAAGCTCTCTGATATTGTCTCTTGTTTCCAGAGGTATCATTCTTCCCTGATCGCTGATTGCCGCAATCAATGGGGGAAAGGTTTTTATGTCCACAGTCTCTATTATTTCAATTTTTCCGTCTATAGCTATCTTTTTATTAATGGCCGGAAGGTCGTCTTCTGAATATGCTTCGCAATAAAGCATCCCTGCTATATCGGTTGTTAGCGGCATTTTTGAGACGGCATCGGTAACTTCGCCTAAGGCATGCTCAAAATTTTTGCCTAAATCTGACATCGTAGCCTCTGCTATTGTAAGCTCGCCGCTTATGTAAGCATATACTTTTAGGCCGCCTGTTTCATAAAAATTTGCCCCAGCCTTTTCACGGCCTGACATGGCATCAGATCTTTCTGTTTCACGCACCATGGCTTTTGCTATCATTCCAGGCACTTTACCCCTGCGGCTTGAAACAGTGCCATTATTTTCTTCGCGGGAAAGTATATTGCCATCCTGAGCGACTTCAAGATAGAAATCAGTGTCTTTCTTTTTGTTTATTTCCCGCATCCAAACAGCTTTGACTTTTGCTGTAGAGCGGTTTTTTGCCATTGCGGCTTCGGCCTCTTCTTTTGTCATTGTTGTTGGCCTGTAGTCATTAGATGCGCATGCGCATAGAATAAAAAAAATAGCGAAAAAAATATTTTTTTTCATTTGAATCTCCTAGAAATATTATTTTCTATTAGAAAATCTAATGTCAGTCTTTTGCCGGAGAAGGTTGCCGGATATAAAAGAACTATCAGAAGGGCATTTTGAAATATGGCCCATGCGGCGGAACTGGCAAAATATATTCCGAATATATTTAATCCGGCTGCAGGGAGCATTCTTAGCCATGCCTGAAGCATTATTATTTCCTCAATGGCTAAAGCTATGGCTAATGCGGAAGCTGCTGCCGGGAGGAACAGGCCGGTAATCAGCATGAGCCCTAGGTTGAGTTCCGCATAAGGAATGACATAGGCCAGGAATGAGCATGAAAAATCCGGCAGGCCTAAGCCTTGCAGCTGCCATGCAAGGAAAGTATGTGATGCGAGAGTTTTTTGAAAACCAGCCGTTGTCAGGGACAGGCCCGCTATAAGGCGCGCGATAAAGCCAATATGCCCTTTTATTTCCTTATTCATTTGCGCTTCTCCTGAAGCAGCTTGTTTTCAATTTTTTTTGCTTCCTCTATCACTGCCCCGGCTCCCATGCGGAATTTTCCATTTATGAAAAAAGCCGGAGTGCCTTCTATTCCTTTAGCTTTGCCTTCAGCCTTTTCCAGCTTTATTCTTTCCTGATTAGATGTGTTTTTCAGGCATATTTGCATTTTTTCTTTGTCAAGGCTTAGCAGATCCGCATAAATATTAAATTCTTTTGGCTCTGTTTCAGATTCAGCCCACTTTTCCTGGTTTTCAAAAAGCATGCGGGCATAAGGAAAAAACTGTCCCTGTTCTCCGGCGCAATCCGCATAAAGGGATGCTTTTTCAGACCATTTATGCATGGCAAGGGGAAAATGCTTAAAATGTAGCTTTATCTTATCCCCGTATAAGCCTATTATGTCTGTTATAGATATGTTTGCAATTGCGCAGGCCGGGCATGCCAGGTCTGTGTATTCATAAATTTCAAGAATAGGCTTGCTGTTTCCTTCAGCGCCAGCTATGCGATATTCTGGCACTGGCATCATTGGCCCTTTATGATTTGCCTTAGCTATTATAACAGTAATTGTGGAAAATGCAATAATTCCCATGGCGGCTAAAATGCGCCTTGCATTGAAAATCTTATTTTTCGTAATATTTTTTTGCATTTTACATCAGCTTTACTATTTTTGATGGTGAGCAGGCTCCTTTTATAAGCATTATTCTGTTTGCGTCAATGCCCAGCTCTGCCGCAAGGGCGCGGAGCGCAGCGGCATTTGCCAGGCCGCGTTCCGCAGGTTCTTTTATCCAAATTTCATAAGCGTCCGAATCCTTTTTTCTTATGACAGCTCTTTTTGAGCTTGGATGAACTCTTAGTTTTATGAACATTAGGCTAGCAGGGACTGCGAGGTCATTTCCTTTGGCTGTTTCAGTCCCATTATTTGCAATACTGTGGGGGCAATGTCTGAAAGAATTCCATGCGGGCGAAGCTTTATGCCTGCGGCATCATTTGCTAAATAAATGAAATCTACCTGATTTACGGTATGAGAGGTGCGTGGCATGTCTATTTTATAATCCCACATTTCTTCGGCATTGCCGTGGTCAGAAGTTATTAATACGGAATAATCTTTAGCTAAAGCGGCTTCGGTAACCATTTTTACGCTTTCGTCCGTAACTTCTACAGCTTTTTTTGCGGCATTATAATCGCCGGTATGGCCTACCATGTCGCAGTTTGCGAAATTTATCGCTATGAAATCATATTTTCCCGCATTGATTTCCTGTATGGCTCTTTCGCGCACTTCAGGCGCATTCATTTCAGGGTGCTCTGCGAATGTGGCAGGATCCCATGTTCCTTTTATTTCTACCTGATCTTCGCCCGGATATGGCTTTGTGCTTTTGCCGTTGAAGAAAGAGGTTACATGCTTGAATTTCTGCGTTTCCGCAAGCCGCAGCTGTTTCAGGCCGTTTTGTGAAATTACTTCGCCAAGCAGGTTTTCCATTCCGCCGCCTTCGTCCATTGCAGGCAATGCGCTAAATTTGAACTCATTGTAATATCTGGTGAGGCCGCAATAAACTATATTGTATTTTTTGCCTCTGTTGCCAGGGTATTCATCTTCCACGAAGGCTTTTGTAAGCTGTATCGCCCGGTCCTGGCGGAAATTGAAATGCACCACAGAATCGCCTTCTTTTATGCCCGGATAGTCTCCGATGACGGCAGGCGGCAAGTATTCATCGCTCATAGGAGTGCCGTCCGGGTTCTTTAAATTCTCATATCCGTATTTTATCGCATCTTCAGCGGAAGCATATTTTGTGCCTTCGCATCTGGTTATGCAGGCATATGCCTTGTCAGTGAGAGGCCATTTTGCTCCTCTGTCCATGGCATAGTAACGGCCCATTACGGTTGCCACTTTTGCATTGCCGCAGCGCATCATGATTTCCTGAAGCATTTTCAGATAGGAAAGAGTTGAGCGCGGCGGAGTGTCTCTGCCGTCAGCGAAATAATGTATCCATGCCTGTTTTATCCCGCGTCTGCTGGCTTCTTTTAGAAGTGCATATAAGTGATCCTGATGGGCATGAACGCCTTCGTCTTGCACAAGCCCCATGAAGTGTATGGCAGTGCCTTTTTCCGCGGCATTGTCAAACGCTTTTTTCAGCGCAGGACAGGCAAAGAAAGTGCCGTCTTTGATCATGTCTTTTATGCGCTTTAATTCCTGTATGACTATGCGGCCAGCGCCCATATTTAAATGGCCTACTTCAGATGAGCCTTGGTAGCCTTCCGGCAAGCCTACGTATTCGCCAGCCGGTTCTAGTACCGTATGCGGGTATTCAGCCAAGTATTTGTCCATTGCCGGAGTTGATGCATTGGCGACAGCATTATATTTATCTGCCTTGCCGCGGCCCCAGCCGTCGCGTATTATCAGAACCACTTTCTTATTTGCCATAATCTGCACCTTCTAAAATCTTATTAAGTTATTTATATTTTAGAAAAAAATGCCGCTGTTTGTGCTATGCCTTATTAAAAAAATATAATCAGAATGTATGGACGGTAAACTGAATGTCATAATATGCGGAATCCATGGCCGCATGGGCCAGGCAGTAAGGCGCGAACTGGATAATTTTCCTGAATTTGTTTTCCTTGGAGGCATGGATGCTGCGGATTCGCAAGATCTATTTGAGCGAATGCTGCAAAATGCTTCCATTGTTATAGATTTTTCTGTGCGCGATGCCACTGTCAAATATGCGGAGGCCTGTTCTAAGGCTGGAATTCCTTTTCTTTCCGGCGTAACAGGTCTTTCCGATAAACAGCATTCTGAATTGAGAAAGCTTTCGGAGTCCATACCTGTTCTCTGGTCGCCTAATATGAGCCCTGCCGTAAATCTGGTTTCGGCCATAAGCGGATATATGGCTAAAAAACTTCCGGGTTTTGATGTGCACATACATGAAATGCATCACAAGGCAAAAAAAGATGCGCCGTCTGGTACCGCGTTGGGAATTGCATCAAGCATAGAAAAGCTTAGCAGCCGCAGGCCTGGCATTTCCAGCGCAAGGCTAGGCGGAATCACTGGCATTCACAGCATAGTTTTCGGAGGGCCTTATGAAACCGTGGAAATAACGCATCGCGCCGGATCCCGCGCTCTTTTTGCTTCCGGAGCTTTGCTTGCCGCTAAATGGCTTGTCTCTAAAAAAGCTGGCTATTACACATACGCTGACATTCTTGATATTAAGGAATTGGGATTTTGAGTCATGACTTCTGTTCAGATATTTTATATTCTTCTTGCCGCAGCAGCGCTATTTCTTATACTGCTGATTTATTTTGTATGGAAAAAATCTTTGCTTCTGCAAACGCCGATGCCAAAGACTCCATTGCCATGCCAGCCGGATGATTTTCACTTGGCATATGAGAATGTGCTTTTTTCAGCCGCAGACGGGACTATTATTAAGGGCTGGTTCATTCCTTCTCTGGATGAGTTTTCCTCTGATGCAATAATTTTATGTCATGGGCGCGGCAGCAATAAGGGACAGATGCTTATGAATACTCATTTCCTTGCGGAAAAATATAATCTTCTGTATATAGACTTTCGCTCATGCGGAGAAAGCAAGGGCAATTCTTCCACAATAGGATATATGGAAACAAGGGATTTTGATGCCGCTTATAATTTTCTCAAAAACTGTAAGGAAGGTTATGCTGACAGGATTGCCGCATTCGGCTGTTCCCTAGGCGCTTCAGTGGCTCTTTACGGAGCTGTCAAATATCCTGACATTATCGGAATTGCGGCTGAGAGCTTGTTTTTGTCTTTGCGCAGCGTTGTTAAAAACTGGTGCCGCATAAAGATGCGCCTTTTTTTGCCATTTGTCCCTCTTGCTCTTTATTTTTCCCGCCGCCGTCTGAAAACGGATCCGGAGGCTTACACTCCTTTGCACAACGCTTCCAAGCTGAAATGTCCGATTCTGTTTATATATGGCGACAATGACCGTCTTGTTTCAGAGGAGGAGCGCCAGGAACTTGTGCGCATATGCGGTTCTTCAATTAAAGAAGAATTTATTATTAATGGCGCAACGCATACTAAATGCGCAGAGACAGGCGGCGTGATGTACAGGGAAAGAATCTCTGCTTTCTTTGAGAAAGTATTTTCTTTGCCAGCTCCAATGAAAGATAATTCTAAGGCAGAAGAAAATGTCAGGAATGAAGAAAATTATATGCCGAAATGTTATGACGGAGTAAAAAATGAAACAGATTCTTTAAGTTCTGTTCAGTCTGCAGGCAATAAAGCCTCAGAGGAGTTGCCTGTGCCAAAAATCAAAAAGAAGAAAAACAAAAAACATAAATAATTCATTCTGAGTTTCCGAGATAAATATTCTTTTTTCTCTGTTTTTTGAAAAAAATGTTAAAAACTATTGCATTCCCTAATAAAAAAAACATAATATAAATAAAACTCCTCGGAATTAACTGATATGCCGACGGAATGCGGGGAAAAGCCCCGACTAAAAAAAACGGAGGTCATTTAAATGGCTGAAAAAGTAAAAAAATGTGGAATAAAAAAGGAAGAAGGATTCCTGTATTTTGTTGACAAGGCTGGGGATATCTCCTGCGCAAAGGCATCCCGCGGAAATAAGAAAGGCGGAAAAACAAAAAAGGTGCTTAAAGTCGGCATAACCAAAGAAAAAGGCTATCTGTATTTTGTTGACAAAAATGGTGATATTTCCAAGGCAGCCATGAGAAACTCCGGAGTTGAAGATCCTAAAAAAGCCAAGAAAGCTGCTAAGCCTGCGGTAAAAAAAGCTCCGGCAAAAACAGTAAAGAAAGCGGCGGCTAAGCCTGCGGCAACAAAAACAGCTAAAAAAACAGCAGTTAAGCCTGCTAAGAAAACAGCCCGAAAGAAATAATTTTTATTGGCTGTCTTAAGAAAAAAAACTCCCGTTAATCTGGGAGTTTTTTGCTTTATGGACACAATAAATAATAATATATAAAACAAGACCGGATCATTTATCCGTTTTTCTTTTATTTCGCTTGCTGTTTTAGCAATTGTCCATCATAAAGAGGATTTATGTATAAAAATTTACTTGCTTTTGCTATTCTTCTTTCTTTTGCGCCGGCAGCCTTTTCGGCTGAAATGTCTGTTGTGTCAAAAAGGCCGCTATTCCGTTCAGATCAGGATGTTAAGCAGGTTGCTGCTGTATTAAGCCATCCGGCTGTTTCCCTTACTTCTCTTTCTAAATCAGGGGAAAATTGCCCTTTATATGTTTTTGAGGGAGATTCTGAAAAGCCTCTGCAAGGCCGCTGCCGATGGCAGGGAACTCAGACTGTGGTTTTTGACCCGGCTGAGCCTTTTAAGCCGTCTTCTAAATATAGGGCAGAGATACGCAAGGGAATCTCTTCCTCAGATGGAAAAGCTGTTCTTTCTAAGAATGTTTCCTGGACTTTTGAAACTCCCAGACAAGAGCTTTTGGAGTCTGCCCCGGAAAATAATCAGCGCTGGGTTTCCTCAGACTCTAATTTTTTCCTTGCTTTTAAATATCCTGTAATTCCTGAAGAAATTTCTTCATATTTGTCTTTAAAAGAAGCTGGAAGCGCTAAGGAAGTGCCGCTGAAAGTGCGTTTCGCAGAAAAAAAAGAACTGGATTCTCTTTGGAAATACTATAGCAATA
This sequence comes from Elusimicrobiales bacterium, assembly GCA_024681855.1. Lineage (GTDB taxonomy): Bacteria > Elusimicrobiota > Elusimicrobia > Elusimicrobiales > UBA9959 > CACZRG01. The sequence goes on along the minus strand of JAILAB010000006.1, from coordinate 15,567 downwards.
TTTCCACATCTTCTGCTGTGGCTGTAATGCCCGGTTCGCTGGAAAAGGGCAAGCATTATGTTCTTTCTGTTAAATCAGGCTTGCCTGCTGCCGGGTCTTCTTTGGGAATTGAGAATGAAAGAAAAATTGAGTTTGAAACCATATTCCCGCTGAAAGTTTTGCGTGCTCCTAAAAAAGAATGTCTTCCGTACAATCCCGAATTCCAGTTTTCAAATCCTGTGCGCTATGCTGATTTTAAGAACAATATTAAAATCAGCCCTAATGTTCCTTTGAATGATGATGCTTCCGGCAGCTTTGCTCCCGATCATGACGGAGCCACTTGGCTTGGCTCGGAACACGCTTTTCTGCGCCTGCCAGGCGCGGCATTTAAGCCTGGAACGAAATATGTTATTACTATTTCGGGAGAACTTAAAGATATTTTCGGACAGAAGCTAGGCAAAGATTCCGTTCATTCATTTGTTACTGGCGATATATGTCCCAGCGTACAGGCTAATGGCGGTTTTGGTGTTCTTGAAAGCTATTATCCGCTGCGTCATCCGGTAGAGGCCGTTAACTCTGGAGAAATAACAACGCAGAAACTGGCTTTGAGAAAAGATAATTTCATTCCGTTTTATCTGAAAGGCCATGAGAATCTTCCTAAAGATGCTTTTGTGTCTGCCTGGAATCCTACGGAAGGCCTTAAGAACTCTAAGGTATACACTTTCCTTGATTTTTCAGCAGTTCAGGAATATGCAAATGCCGGATTTTTTTATGCGAAGATGAATGTTAAAAACAGTGAGGGCGATTCTTATCCTATAACAATATGGGATAATGCTACAGATCTTGGAATAACCGTGAAAAGCTCTCCTGATTCCGTGCTTCTTTGGGTTACTTTTCTAAAAACGGGCAAGCCTGCTGCTAATGTGAGCTTGCAGCTGCGCGACAATGACAATAAAATCCTTTGGAATGGCATTACTAATAAGGAAGGCCTTGCAAAGGCGCCAGGTTTCTCAAATCTCGGAATAAAATCCTGGAAACGCTGGGGCCGCCCGGAAATATGGGTTTTCGCTGATAGCCGCAATGGAACGGCTGTGCTTAATTCCACTTGGAACAGCGGCATAGAGCCATGGCGTTTCAATGTTGATTATGAATATAGTCCGCAGAAGGAAAATTATGGCGCAAGCCTTTTTACGGACCGCGGCATATACCGCACTGGGGAAACGGTAAACATCAAGGGATTTATCAGAAAGCTTGCTGATGGCGATTGGAAGAATTCCGGTTTCCGCAATATAAGGCTATCGGTTTATGATTCCAGGGAAAACCGCATATTCTCTAAATCTGTCAGCATGACTGAATCCTCATCTTTCAGCAGTTCTTTCAAGGTTCCTGACGGGTCTCCGGCTGGAACATGGAGATATTCCATTGACGAGGAAGATATTACTGGCGAGGAAGCTGATAAGCGCATGCTTAAGCCTTGGGAGAGCGATTCCCAGCGATTGCATTTTGAGAATTATTTTAAGGTTGAAGACTATAAGCCTGCGGCATTTGATGTAAATGCTGTTCCGCTTAAAAAGGAATTTTATCTTGGCGATAAATTTGAAGCCATGGCGGATGGCAAATATATGAGCGGAGCTTCCCTGGCAGGAGCCAAAGCTTCCTGGAGCGTTCGCCTTGATCAAGCCCCATTTGAGCCGAAAGGCTGGAAAGGTTATTCCTTTGAATCCGATTTGTTTGAGCCTTTTTCTAGCGAGACTCTTGCTTCTGGAACAAAGCAGCTTAACTCTAAGGGGGCTTTAAAGACATCTGTAAAGCTGCCTAAAACATTTAAAGGAAGGCGTGCATTGAGGGCGGTTTATGAGGCTGGAATTACAGCGCCTGATGGTCAAAACCTGTTTGCCAGGGGCTATGCGGCTGTGCACCGCTCCGGGCTTTACATAGGCGCGCTTCAGTCCCGCTCATATAGCAAAGCCGGAGAGCCTCGCTCTCTCAGTTTTGTGGCAGTGCATCCTGACGGCAGTCCTTTCCCTGGAAGAGAAATTAAAGTTGAAACTGTTAAGACTCAATGGTATGGAAGCAGGCGGGCCGGCCTTGGAGGCCGCCTTGAATGGGTAAATGAGAAAAAAGAGACTATAATAGAAACTTCCACATTCACGAGCTCAAATGGGCCGATGTCTTATTCTTTTACGCCTAAAGAAGGAGGCTCATACTTTTTCCGCATAAGCGGCAAAGATGAAAAAGGCCGCGAATGCGAGCTCTCTTCTGATTTCTATGTGCATGGCGCTGGCGAATCATGGTGGAGCCAGCAAGACAATGACATATTGGAAATGTCTGTGGAAAAAGATTCTTATAAGGTTGGGGAGACTGCAAAGATTTTTGTCAAATCCCCCTGGGAGAATGTGCAGGTGCTTGTTACAGTTGAGCGCGAAGGCATAATGGAAGAGTTCATACAGAAAATAGAAAATGGAGCTTCAGTAATTGAGATACCTGTTAAGGACAATTATATTCCTAATGCCTATGTGAGCGTAGTGATGGTTAAGGGCCGTTCGGCTAAGCCCGAATGCAAAGGAAATGAGTGTTCTGATTTAGGCAAGCCTCAAGGCAGGTTCGGATATGCTTATTTTACTGTAAAGCCTGAGAACCGCGCGCTGAAAACAATAATCAAGACAGATAAGGAAGAATATCGTCCTGGGGACACGGCACGCATTACTGTTAAGACTGAAGATGAGGCAGGCAATCCGATAGCGGCTGAAGTCGCGATTTCCGCTGCCGATGAAGGCGTGCTTGCGTTAACTTCGTGGAAAACTCCGGATATTTTCTCTTCATTCTATGGAACTCGTCCGTTAAATGTCACCACGGCAGACAATCGCCTGCATATTATAGGCCAGCGCAACTATGGAGAAAAAGGAGAGAGCCGCGGCGGAGGCGGCGGCTATTCGCTAGCCGGAGTTGACTTGCGCAGTAATTTTAGGGCAAGCGCATACTGGAATCCTTCCGTAAAGACTTCAAAGAATGGAGAAGCTTCTGTTTCTTTCACGGTGCCTGATAATCTTACGCGTTTCCGTCTTTCCGGCATTGCTGCTGCAGGCCGCCGTTTTGGCAGCGGAGAAACTTCTTTTACTGTCAGCAAGCCTTTGATGCTTCGCCCTATGCTTCCTGCATTTGCCCGCATAGGCGATGATTTTGCCTGCGGCGCATTAATACAGAATTTCTCGCCTTCTTCGCAGAGCGGCGCTCTGACATCCGCTATTTCCGGGGCGGTAAGCATTAATGGCGCTGAGTTCCCCAAGAAATTCTCTGTTTCTTCCGGTTCTTCCAAAGCCATATATTCTAACTGTCATGCCGATAAGTCTGGCACTGGCGTTTTTGCTTATGCTGCTCAAGGCAAAAATGAAAAAGATGGCTTGCGTCAGGAAATACAGGTAAAAGAACAGAAAGAATGGGAGACTAATTATGTGTTTGGGACTTTGGACGGCAGCGCTGAAAAAAATGAAAGCGTAGAGATTCCTTATTCAGGCGCGGAAGGCCAGCTGTCAATGGAAGTATCCAACAGCATTGCTTCTAATTTGAAAGGAACCGAAGAATATCTGTTAAATTATCCTTATGGCCTGCTGGATGCGCGTTTGGCTAAAGCTAAAGTGCTGGCTTCCGCAGGCAAGTCTAAAGAAGCAGCCGAACTTTTAAATACACTCGCTTCATACCAGACTTCAAACGGAGGCTTCTCATATTGGAATGGCGGGAATTTTTCTGATCCGTATATCACAGCCATGTATCTGGAGGCGGCTTTCCCTCTTCGCGGAAATTCATATTTTAAAGGAAATTCCGTAATAAATAAAGCTTCCGATTGGCTTATGTCATGGGCGCGCGGAGATAAGAAAGACATAGCTTATTCTTATTCCGAGAATGAAATATCATCGGCAAAAGCTTATGCCATATATGCTTTATCCTTATATGGAAAGAATGTCAAAGACCGCATAGCTCAGCTGTATTCTTTAAGGAACCGGCTTTCAATAGAAGGCCGCTCATGGCTTATTAGGGCTATGAACAAGGCCAAATATGACAAGATTGCTATGAAGAGGCTTTCTGATGAACTGCTTTCTCAGGCTAAGACTACAGCTTCTTCTCTTTTCTTTGAAGACAATGATTATATGCCATGGCTGCATTCATCTGATGCAGGAGCTACTGCTTCCGCTCTTTCCGCAATGCTGGAAGCCTATGGAGGCTTTAACGGCGATGATAAGGCGGCCATGTGGCTGCTTAGGGAGCGAAAGGCGAAGAACTATTGGCGCACTATTCCTGAAAATATAGCGTCATGGCAGGCTCTTAAGGCTTATGCTTTGAGATATGAGAAAAACTTTTCCGCAAAGAAGACTGTTCTTAGCGTGGCAGGAAAGACGCATTTTTCTTCTGTCCTAAATGCCGGCAAAAAGAAAGTTTCATCATCCGCTGATTTCAAAGATGTTTTTGCAAAAAACAGCAAAGAAACGGTTAAGCTGAAAAGCGAAGGCTCAGGAAGAGTTTATTACGGCTATCGCATAAAATTCCTTGCCCAGCCTCGCGAGGAGCCTGCTAATGAAGGCTTTGAGATAAGCCGTTCCATTAAGCCTCTTGACGGCAAAACGCTTAAGGCAGGCGGGCGCGCGCTTATTACAATAACCGTGAAGACTCCGCAAGACCGGCTTTTCGTTGCTGTGAATGAGCCTGTGCCTGCCGGCTTAGAGATAGTGAATGCTTCCATGCCTATGGCAGGCGGGGATGGCATGAGCGAAGCTATGGAATCTTCCTGGCGTTCAGGCTTCACGCATTCAGAACAGTATGAGGACAGGCTGGTGCTTATGGCTGATTACTTGTCAGCAGGCGAACACTCCTATACTTATCTTGCGCAGGCTGTCACATCAGGCGATTTCTTTGTGCCGGCTGCCAAGGCTGAATGCATATATGAGCCCGAAATTTTTGGGACAACTGCTGCTTCACGCATGGAAATAAAGCCCTGACATATTTTTGCGCTAATGAGGCATGGCCTTGTCTTCTCCGCTTTAGCCATAGGGAAGACAAGGCTTTTTTGAATCTTTAGCATAAAACATATTAATGCCTTTTGCTGGTAAAAATTGACGAAAAGCGCTATTTTTTGCGGAGCGCTTTCAATAATATCTGTATGGCTTTTATTTTTAAAAAGACTTTTTTCTGTTTTTTCCTTTATTTGTTTTTCTCTTCTCTATTGCAGGCGGCGGAACAGAATTCTTCATATTCTTCGCTGAATGTTCCGGCTGCTGTTTCACTGTTCTCTTCTGACGGAAGACCGCTGAGAAGGTATCTTTCGGAAGACGGCATGTTCCGTGAGCCTGTTCCGCTTGAACAGATATCCCCTTGGGCAATTCTTGCCGTGCTTGCTGCGGAAGACAAGCGTTTCTTTGAGCATAGCGGGGTGGATATTAAAGCAATCGCCCGCGCTGCTGCGCAAAATGCCCGCGCAGGCCGCGCTGTTTCAGGTGCTTCTACCATAACCCAGCAGCTTTACCGCGCATATAATCCGGGGCCGCATACTTTAGGGCGAAAGGTTTATGAAGCTGTTTCTGCCATTAGGCTGGAGCAGCTGCGTTCAAAAGAGGAAATACTTCAGGCTTACCTGAATATAATTCCTTATGGAAATAATCTGTCAGGAATACAGGCCGCTTCCGTTTCATATTTCGGAGTTAATGCTTCCTCTCTTAGCTTATCGCAGGCCGCAGCGCTGGCTGGCGTGCCAAGAGCTCCGTCTCTTTATAATCCTGTTTCCAGGCCGGAAGCATTTGAAAAACGCCGCTTGAGCGTTCTTTTAAAAATGTTTAATGAAGGATATATAGACGAAGAATCTTATAGGCTGGCGGTAGCGGAAAAGCCAGCAGTCAGAAAGCCCCAGCAGCCATTTTTTGCGCCTCACTTTTCAGCATGGGCAGCATCCATGGCTGGAGAAAGGCTTTCCGTGCGCACTACTCTTGTTCCTGAAATTCAGGAAGCTGTGCAGCATGCTCTTAAACATCATATATCTAAGCTTGAAAAAAAACATAATATGACTAATGGAGCTGTTATTGTCATAGATAATAGAACTGGGGGAGTGCTTGCCTGGGCTGGCTCTAAAGATTTTTTTGATGAAAAGAATGGCGGGCAGATTGATGGGGTTAGAACATTGAGGCAGCCTGGCTCCGCTTTGAAGCCTTTCCTATATGGGCTGGCTTTTTCTAGAGGACATTTCCCTTCGGAGCTTATATCGGATAGCCCTCTTTATGGCCGTGGCGGCTATTCTCCATTAAATTATGACAGGCATAATCATGGCATGGTTAGCCTTCGTTCAGCGCTGGCTTGCTCTTATAATATACCGGCCGTGCGCCTTGCGGAAGAAATAGGCACGGAATCTTTCCTTGAAACTCTCCATTCTTTTGGATTTGAATCTCTTCGTAAAAATGCGGATCATTACGGTGCCGGGCTTGCCCTGGGCAATGGGGAAGTAACATTGCTGGAACTCGCCAATGCTTATGCTGCTCTTGCCCGAGGCGGTATATGGAAGCCTGTGTCCTTTGAAAAAGACAGCCCGGCTGGTATTGGCAGGAGAGTTTTAGATGAAAAAAGCTCTTTTCTGATTAACAATGTGCTTTCAGATAATCATGCCAGAACGCCAGCTTTTGGCGAGGATTCTCCTCTTCATATGCCTTTTATGCTGGCAGCTAAAACAGGAACGAGCAAGGATTATAGGGATAACTGGACTATAGGATACACTCCTGATTGGACTGTAGCTGTATGGGTTGGCAATTTTAATTCAAGCCCTATGCGCAGAATATCAGGAATATCCGGCGCTGCGCCGCTTATGCGAGACATTGCAATGCTTATGAGAAGGCTTTATGGCTCTTCTGATTTTAAGCGTCCTGAGGGAATAGAGGAAATGGAAGTATGCCCTCGGAGTGGTTTGCCCGCATCTGCCTCATGTCCTTCCAGAATTGTAGAATACTATGATAAAGAGCATATTCCAGCAAAACGCTGTCAGTTTAGCCATGGGTCAGGATTTGATTATATGTCTGAAAGCAAAATGTATATAGAATTTCCTAAAGACGGAGATATATTTAAGATAGATCCGTCTTATCCCATGGAGGCTCAGGCTTTGCGTTTCCGCTCTAAAGATTCTTTAAATGATGAATGGTTCATTGACGGGAAAAAAACGGCTGGAGACTTATGGAAGCTTAGAGAAGGCCGTCATTCTCTATATTTCATGCGTGGCAAAAAAAAATCATCTGTAATTAAATTTATTGTGGTACGCTGAAATAGGAGCTTGATTTTGTTTTCAGTATAAAATTTTTTGAATTGATATTTTATAAAATATAACATATAATTATGACATTTAATTTTAGAGAACAAGAATTCGATACTTTGCGTGATCTGCTTATTGCTATATCTGTGCCAGACATGAAGCGTCTTTATGAGCTTTTTGTTAATAATGATAAGGGTTTCTGCGCTTTTCTCTTTGCTTTGAAGCCTGCATTCTTTAAGTCTTATGAAGGCAGACATCCTGGCTGGCATAAATTTTTTAATAAACTGTATTATGCCTGTCTTGAAGATTCCCCTTCTGACAAACTGCTGAATATCCGTCTTCAGAATATGGAAAAAGCATATGAAAAAGAATTGCAGGAACAGGCTAATCAGGAGGCAGCGGATATTCAGGTTTCGCCTATTCTGAAGCCAGAAATGCCTAAACCTGCAGCTCCTGCTTTGAAGCCTGCATCTCCAATTGCATCGGACTTTTTATTTAATCCTAATTTTAATCATAAGTCTAAAAAAATAATTATTTTGGGAAATTATCCTTTTTTTGAAAACGGAATAAAGAAGCCGATAGAGTGGCTTGTATTGGCAGAAAATGACACTTCTATGCTGCTTATAAGCGATAAGGGTTTGGATGTTCATGCTTATAATGACATGGAAAGTGGCAATCAATTTGAAAACAGCTCGCTTGCAGCCTGGCTTGCAAGAGATTTTTCAGATACGGCTTTTAATGCCGATGAAAAGTCTATGTTGGAAAAAAAACCCTTTATACTTAGCGCTGAAGAAGCCTTAAAATATTTTAAAGATGATGCTGAGCGAACTATGTTTCCCACTCCCTATGCGGTAACCAGAGGCGCGTCAGAATTTAAGAATGGCACTTCCTGGTGGTGGCTTGCCACTCCTGGCAGCATGAACGTAAGCGCAGCTTATGTCAGCTATAAGGGTAAAGTTAAAAGAGAGGGAGAATTTGTAGTGCTGAAAAGCATAGCTGTGAGGCCGGCTATAATCATTAGGAAAAAATAGCATTGGCTGCTCCCCTGATGTAAATCATTCTGTGGAAAACAATATTCTTTTTATTAATGCCTGCGTGAGAAAGAATTCCAGGACTTTGCTCATTGCTGAAAAGTTCCTTTCTTTTCTTCCTTGCAAAGCTTCCCGTTATGATTTGCTTAAGGAATATGAAATAGGAAATCTAAAGCCTCTTGACGAGGATTTTATCTCTTTCCGTAATAAATGCTCAGAATCCGGCAATTTTTCTTCGCCAGCATTTGATGCTGCCAGAAAATTTGCCGGGGCCGGCATGCTGGTTATAGCCGCCCCGTATTGGGATTTCTCTTTTCCTTCACTGCTTAAAATTTATATAGAGAACATCTGTGTTGACGGGCTTTCATTCAGATATCTGCCTGACGGCAGGCCCCAAGGCCTGTGCAAGGCAGAGCATTTGGTTTATATAAGCACCGCCGGAGGGCCTGTTTATGGGGATTTTGGTTTCGGCTATATCAGAGACATTTCCTGCCAGCTCTTAGGAATAACCAAATGCCATATTATTCAAGCGGAAAACCTGGATATCAAAGGCAGCAATGAGGAAAAGATTCTTTCCAGGGCTTTTGAGCAAGCTAAAATCTTGGCTGAGGAGCTAAGCCATACGGTTAAATAAGCTTTTCATATTCTGCTTTTCTATATAAATAAAAAAACCCGGCTGGCAAGCCGGGTTTTTATTTAGAACATTAAAGTAAGCATTATGCTTATTTTACGCCATTCATCCACTTATTAAGCTTAGGAGTGAGTATGAGCAGCAGTACTGCAGAGACAGCAGCTGTCGCCGTAGGGATTGTAAAGAATACGGAGTGGTTCATTTCCTTGTAATTGCCGGCGAAGAATCCGCCAATGAAGTTTGCTGCGCATGAAGAGAGGAACCATATTCCCATCATGAGTGAGGTAAACTGGGCAGGCGCAAGTTTGGTAATTAAGGAAAGACCTATCGGTGACAGGCAGAGTTCACCCATTGTATGGAACATATAGGCGAATATCAGCCAGAATATGCCTACCTTGTTTATGTTGCCGTCAGCATCCGGAGCGGCAAGTGCGGCTGCCGCTATCATTACAACGAAGCCTATTGCAAGCATTCCAAGACCCATTGCAAATTTTATGGGAGCACTCGGCTCTTTATTCATGTCTTTCAGCTTAAGCCACATTGAAGAGAAAAGCGGTGCTAATAAAACTATTAGCAGAGGGTTCACTGCCTGGAAATAGCTTGTGGGCATTTCCCAGCTCCAGCTTCCAAGACTTATAACGCGATTTGTCTCTTCTTCTGCAAAGAATGTCAGAGAACTGCCTGCCTGTTCAAAGGCCGCCCAGAAGAATATGCAGAAGAATGTCATTATGAAAATAACGGCTATTCTCTGTTTTTCTACTGTCGTAAGAGTGGAAGGCCCTTTAAGCATTGAGTAAATTCCATAACCTATAGCTGCTACGCCGAGAATGGCATATACCCATGCAGGTATGGCTTCTTTTATGTGATAGCCGCTGAACTGCATTGCGCAAAGTACCAGAAATATCAAAAGAGCAGTTACCATTCCAACAGGCATTCCAAAATTATATGATGGCTTTGCCGGTTTTTTGCAGTTATCGCCAAGCAGTTTTTCCTGCTGTATCAGATACCATGCAAGGCCTATAAGCATTCCGACGCCGGCGCAGATAAAACCATAATTGAACCCGATTTTTTCTCCGATAGTGCCGCAGACAAGCGGAGAAAAGAATGCTCCGATATTTATTCCCATATAGAATATTGTGAAGCCGGCATCCCGAAGGGCATTCTGTTCAGGTGTGTACAATGTTCCGACAATTGTTGATATATTAGGTTTGAAGAAGCCGTTTCCTATTATGATAAGTATCAGTGCCGTAAAGAATATCGGCAGATGAGTTGAAGCCATGCAGAATTCTCCTATGGCCATTAGAAGGCCGCCAATCAGGATTGCTTTGCGCTGCCCCAAGTATCTGTCAGCAATATAACCGCCGAGAAGAGGTGTAAGATATACCATTCCGGTATACCAGCCGTATATATGGCTGGCCTGTTCCTGCGAGAACTGAAGGACTTTCCACATATAAAGCACGAGAAGAGCTCTCATTCCATAGTAGGAAAATCTCTCCCACATTTCTACAAAAAACAAAAGGAAAAGTCCTTTAGGCTGATTTTGTGTAAGTTTCATAATGCTCCTTAGAATATAGACAGCATGGCTTTTTTGCCTTGCTTTAAAGAAATTATAGTATTTTCTTTGATTTTTATGTTTTTATTTTTATATTCTCTCTGTAATAAGAATAGTATTGGTTTTATAATTTTTTTCATCATGCTGAATTTATTTCAGCATATATACGGACTAATGAGCTATTAAAAAAGCTTTTTTCTTTTCTTATATAATTCGGAAATGATACTATTAAAAAAGTATGAAGGAGATTCTCATCCTGGCCATAGTTTTTTTCCTTATTGCTGTAAGGAAAATAGGAAAGTATCGTTTTCCAATATGGGCGGTAATGGCTGGAGGGGCTATTGTTTCGCTTATTTCAGGAGGAATCTCTCCTTCCGCTGCTTTAAAGGCTATAGACTGGGAAGTCATAATATTCCTTTTTGGAATGTTTTACGCCGGACAAACACTGGAAATGAGCGGCTGGCTTGCCAGGGCTCAGTATCGGATTTTCCGCAGGGCGAGAACTAAAGAGACATTATTGATAAGCCTTGTTTTTTTTATGGGCTTTGCATCTGCAATATTCATGAATGACACAATTGCAGTAATTGGCACTCCGGTAGCTTTGCTCATGGCCAGGAAATATGGAATAAAAGCTAAAGAGCTGATGCTGGCTCTGGCTTTTGCGGTAACATGCGGCAGCGCAGCAAGCCCTATCGGCAATCCGCAAAATCTTTTAATTGCTGTCAAAAGCGGCATGGCAGCCCCATTTATTGAATTTATTAAATATCTTTTTATCCCTGCTGCTATTAATCTTGCTCTCGTATGTCTTTTTATAAAACTATTTTATCCGGCGGATTTTACCAGATGCCCGATAAGGCATCATCGGGAACGGGTTAAAGATCCGCATCTTGCTTTTTTGGCAAAAATAACAGTTATTACGGTTTTAGTTGCGATACTGCTTAAAATATTGTCCGTATCCTTTTTCCCGTCATCAGATTTTAGCCTTGTATGGATTGCCATAGCTGCTGCCATTCCTGGCATTGTTTTTAGCCCTCGCCGTTTTGAGATCTTGCGCGGCATAGATTGGCGCACTTTAGCTTTTTTTGTTTCCATGTTCATTCTTATGCAGGCTGTGTGGGATACTGGAATATTCCAGCATATTATAGGCAAAAGCGGGGCAGATATTTCCTCAGTATCAGCGATAATGGCAATAAGCGTTCTGCTAAGCCAGCTTATTTCAAATGTTCCGCTAGCTGCTTTATATGTGCCTCTTCTCCAGGAGACTGGAGCGGATATAAGCTCGTATATGGCTTTGGCTGCTGCCTCTACTACTGCGGGAAATTTATTTATGCTTGGAGCGGCAAGCAATATTATAATAATTCAGGCTGCGGAAAGACGGGGAGAAGGCAGCATAAGCGTATGGGAATTTTCAAAAATAGGGTTGCCGCTTACAATTGCTAATTGTTTAATATATGCCTTTTTCCTTTCTTAACTTAGATCTGGCCGCTAAGATCATTTGTCGCTTATATGCTGATTAAGGGACGCTCATAATTGCGATTTCTTTGTATCTGGTGTTTTAAACATTATCTTTCGGTTATTGGATACTGGTAAATTTTTAGTATCCATTCACAAAACAGTACAAGGCCTCCATGATCGTATCCTCGTATTAAATTAATGATTTTGTTTTGTTTGTCCGCTTTGATATTTGCTGAGGCTGTTAATAATTCATTATATTCTATTTCTGAAAGTGAACTTTGTATTTCATTGATTTCTTTTAGGTATTCGGAGTCAGTTCCGTTTTGACTTAATATCAATACAAGCAGTTTCTTTTTTTCAATATCGTATGGAGAATCTTTTTTTGCGATTTTTAAAATTTCTATTATTTTATCTATACGGTATTGCCGTTTTAAAATCTGCATGTCTTTTTTTTGACAGATCTGTTTCTTTATAGAATCCGAATTGCACAGGCATTTCATATTTGACTTGTTGAAAATTTCTATAATTAAATGGCTTGTAAAGTATAGACACTGTTTTTAAAGGTATAAAATTCTTTGTAAAATCCATGTTCCTGGATTTGCCGGAAAAAATTTCAGGAGCGATATAAACAATATTTTTTATATTTGGATTAGAGTTGCGATTGTTAAAATATTTGTTTATAAGACCTTTATGTCCGTATGACATAACATCAGAAATATAATAACCTTTGCTGAATTTTTCCTGATTGTTAATTAAAAACTCCCATGTTATATCATTAGCTCTTATTTCACTGTTTAAAGAGAATACTGTTTGTATGTTTGAAAAGATATATGATGTTAAGAAAAATATTGTAATCCATAAAAAATTTTTATTTTTTTCTGAAAAGACATAAACAAATCCTTCATATGTAAAAGAAAACAGAAAACAGATAGGAAGACAGAACATGACGGTATGCCTTACAAAATGGAGCGGATATGTCCCCCGGTCATCGTATAAAAGTGAATTTATAATAAAAGCTGCAAGAAAAGCTATTGTGAAGTTTTTGTTGTATTCTTTTCGGATATGGCTTTTCCCGCAAAAGCAAAAAAAAAAGCATTCCGATGAGAAAGAATTTAAGAACTAGTATATATAATATCGTGTCATATGTTTTGTTGTTTCCATAGCCTAACATAATGGCAAGATTCTGTTTTATCATATGATATTTTGAAAAATGATAGATGTTTTTCAAATTAATGTATGCCATTTGGTCCTGTGGGTTAAATGAGAAAAATATTATAAAAGAAAATAGTAAAGTAAATGTTCCAAAACAGAGAATAATATAGTCTAAAATATTAAAATTTTTCACTTTTAAATTATTTTTTATTATGGCAGTATAAAATGAAGCAATCAAAACAAACAGAGGTGCCGGAGTTAGTTCTGCTCTGGACATGATAAGCACTGTCATGCTGCTGAAAAACCATATAATTCTTTTTCGGCATATATTATTGTCAAAAGAAAAAAAGGCAGCAGATACGGCACATAGGAAAAAAAACACATTGTGTGCGGCGCTTGCCATAGCGCAGGATGCTATCAGATAATTGAAATTAAAAGATAACAATACTGTTCCTGCGACAGAAGACAGAAATGTCAGTCTTAGCCTTCTTAATGTACAGAAAAGCAGAATCATTGATAATATAGATAGTATCTGATTCTGATAAAGAATACATTTTAAATTTTTGCCTGTAAGAATATCTGTCACATTTACTGTAAAAGAATAGGCAATCTCTTTGAACGCAAATCTGTCTGTTTTGAAAAAATCTGTTTCGGCCATTTGAAAATCATGACCGGAATCATAAGCGGAGCGTATTGGAATATTGCAGTCAATAAAAAGCATGCCTGCGGCACACAATAAAATTATTATAAAACCTTTATTTTTTTCTTTCTTTAGTGATTCATACACATAATTAAAAAACAGTATAACGCTTGTTATCCAAGATGCTATTATAAGAATTTTGGTTGAAAGCACAAACAGATGTGTATATAATGACATAAAATTATTAAAAAGTTTTCAGTTATGCGGTTATTTCATAAGCTGTTCAGCCCTGATAAAGAACTGGCCTGCGTGATATCCGTCGGCAAAACCGTGATGCGCGCTTATTGATAATGGCATTATTATTCTGCCGTTGTCCTGCTTTTTAAGCCTGCCTGTGGCTATCAGCGGATTTCCTGCCCCTTTTGCGCTGTAAAAAGGATGAACTATCTCCGTAAACGAAAACCAAGGCAGCGCGCTGAAAAAAACTGCATCGTCATGGTCGTTTTCAAGTTTCAGCATAAGCCCTTTGCCTTTTAATGCCCTTTCAATTTCGGACCTGGCCGTTTTCTCAAATGTGTCGAAATCCGGCGAGTATTCCATGAATGTGGCGGCATAGGAACCATCGGTGCGTCCTATTGTGGGGGATACATGTATAATGTCGTATTTTACCACATCACCGTTTCTGTCAATACGGTAATGGAAGTTCTCAATGGTATTTATGACCGTAAGAAGTTTATGAAGAGAATATATGAAAAAAGATCTGTGCTCTTTTTTTGCCCGCATATATGTTCCTGAAACATCAATGTCTGCCGTTACGGTAAAAAAAGGGTTTCCGTAATGGCTGAAGAACTGAAAATATTCCTCCCTGTCCCAGTTTTGTCTGTCTACCGGTGTTTTCATTATTTAACTCCGTGCCGGATTTAAGGCAGTTTTTTTACAGTTTCTGCTAGCATCAGCATAGGCAGTATTTATCCTGCTTTCATCTCAAAATAGAAGGTTCTAGAATAGATAAATAACTCATCTCTTCAACATTTTAGTTAATTCTTCTCGTATTTGCAAAATGCTTTTTTGTGTGAGCGAATTAAACGATTAAGCGCAAATCTTCATGAAAAATATTGATTGTTTTTGTGCTTGAAAATTTTCGTTTGGCTCTGTTAAAGAAAAGTCTTGACACAATATATTTATAAGGAACGCAAATATTACTTCGTCGTCATGAAGTTGTTTTACAATATCATTAAGGCGCAGAGAGACTGAAATAAATTCAGCATGACGGGAAAATTATAAAATAAGTGCTCATCTTATATATCCTTTCGTTATTATCTGCTCCATGGAGAATTTTACTTTAAATTATGTTTAATGTGCTATCGTCAAAGTTTTTGTTCCGTCAATCAGAATTAAGTGAGGCAAATAACGGCGAGATCTATTTGGATTCGAACGGAAGGCCTCGCCGGCGCTTTCCCTTTGTGGAGCCTAGGGAAAATGACGGATGGGCTAAGCGCCCGCCGGAATTGTCAAGGGAGCATAGCGTTTTGCGTCGGGATTGATCTTTATATGTTTTTTAATCCAGCGTGAGATCTTTGTCAGCGGGGAGGGCTTAAGGTATTGCAAAAGTGCGGCAAGATGTGATAGAATAAGAATATGCTCAGCCCGTGAGGCAGTGAAGCGGCAGGAGCCGCTTGACAGGCATCCGGGAGATATGGTAAAGTATAAGCATGTTCCCCTGAAGAAGGGGGCAGCTCTTTAAAGGAAGAAGCCGTTTGGAAGAAGCAAAAAGTCGCGGGCTTGACAAAGTCCTGCGGGAAATGGCAGAATATAGAGCATAGGAAACGGAGACTGACTTTCCGGCGCCCA
>JAILAB010000072.1 GCA_024681855.1 Elusimicrobiales bacterium | reverse complement strand
ATTTATTTTCATGGACTGCCTTAATTTCATGTAAACCATCTGGCAGCCGCTATGTGGATGCCGGTGTGTTTTTCTTAACGTTCCGGGCCTGAGAAGTTTTTTATTACGTCTTTCTGGAGCATATTTTCTAGCAAAAGCTCTGCAACAAGCCTCTTCAGTCTTTCGTTTTCAGACTGTAATGCTTTAAGTTTTATGACATCGCTTACCTGCATGCCGCCGTATCTGCGTTTCCATATGTAAAACGTGTTTTCGGATATTCCATTGTTACGGCAAACTTCCCCGACTGTTTTGCCTTCAGCGTGTTCCTGCAATATTTTTCCTATCTGTTCTTCCGTGAATCTTTTTCTCATTTCCGGTATCCTCCATGCCAGGTCCGGAAACCTAACATTCTATATGGTACTATTTTCGGGGGTTAGACCAAAGAGAATCATAAAATTTCATATATTGCTGTTTTTCCTACAAAGAAATCTGTTTGCGGTGATTCATAGATTTTATGTAAGTGATTTTTATTGAAAAAAAATATATTCTGTAAGAATACACTTGTTTGCTTTTGTTTAAGATAGTCAGTTACTTCAGGTGATATACAGTATTTATCTGTATTCATTATGACATTAGAAAATCCAAGCTCTTTTAATTTTTTTGCGAAGTCATAGTTATCTGTATAAATTTTATCATCATTGAATAAGGCATTGGGCCAGTCTTTGTCATACATTGATGTGACAAAATAATTCCGTTTCAGATAATAACCAAATCCTAATGCATCGTTATCTAAAACTTTTGCATCCTTAGGCAGATGTTCGCTTGCCCATGTCATCGCCGAATAATAGCCACCCATTATAGTCTGCCTCATATATTGATCTCTGGAATATGTTCCAAATGGAATTACGGCTATTTTAAAATAGTTAAAGGTTGTGATTGTAGGGATTAAGCATAGCAAAAGCAAAGATAATAAGAACGGTTTCAAGAGCGTATTCTTTTTAAGAACTGGAATAAGATAATATGAAAAGGCTATTACAGCAATTATATATTGCGGAAGATAAAATCTAATTATGCTAAAAAATTTAAGCTGAATGAATAAGGAAGATATGCAGAAAATAAGAATAATAGAAGAAATTTTATCTTTTACCTTAAAAATTAAAGGAATGAATAAGGCGAAAGCCAATAAAACAGGTGAGGCATGTATATTAAGTGCATTTTCTTTTGAAATAAAGAGATTCCATAAGTTTTTAACTATCGCTAGATTATCTCCTAAATAAAAATTAGAAGCTTTTTGAAAAAATAAGATCATATTTGGATCATAATATTTGTCTGATCCGAATATAGAAGTTAAAAAAGGAAAGAAAGGATTCCCTCTTAGAACAGAATTTTTTATCAGCCATGGAATGACAGGCAATGAAGCTATCAGTATAAAGATAATAAGATTGCGGCATAATTGTTTCTTGTTTTTCCAGTCGGCATATATTAATATTCCCATAGCTGTTATAACTATTAATAATGTTGTAGCTTTTGCAGCCATTGCAAAACCTGCTAAGATGGCAGCTAGAATTAAAAGGTTTCTTTTTTTTGTTTCAATATAAAGCAGAACAGCTGATAACATGCTTAATGAGAAAAGTAATGAAAAAGAATCAGATCCTGTTATAAAAGAAAGTTCTGAAATATGATATGAAGTGCATAGTATTCCTAATGTAAGTAAAAGTGCTTTCTTGTCAAAATACTTTCTGCATAGATAAACAGATATAAATATAGATCCGGTGCTTGAAACAAATGTGTTAACAGCCTTAGCTATCAGATCGTCCCCCAGACTCATTGCCGCTGCATATACGCATCCGTAAAGCATAAAAAGATTGTGGTAAATATGCTGCGGCATATCAGTGATTCCGTGATTATACAGCCACCATGATGGTATAGCTAAATGATAATTCAAAGGGTCTATTTTTACATCCGGAGAAAACATAAACAAGGAGTTCATGAATGCAAAAAGCAGAATGTATAAAAATAATATTATATTGAAACAATTAATGTCTTCTTTATTTGGCAAAAAATATTCTTTATTGGGCAAAGTTACAGGAATAATTTTAATGGATTTAAAGCCCAAAAGGAGACCTGGAATGAGAATGAAGATAATAATTGAAGCTGTATATAAAATCTGAGATGCTGCGATAAAAAAGGTTATGAATCCGGCTGTTCCAATTCCAAGAGCAAAGGAGAAAATAAATCTTTCAAGGATAGAATAATCATGATTTAGAAAGCGTACAAGAATATATCTTCCAATTCCATAACAGCAAAGAGAGAATATAATAGCTTTTATAAAAAGAAGTGAATTAACTAATAAATTCCCTAAAAAGTTTGGACCAATATAAAAATTTGCAAAAGAAAAATTACGTAAATCTGTCACATGCCATTTATTGTAGTCAACTGTAAACCATGAATATAGCACGAATGCAAACCATACTGTGCCTAGCAGAATAAGCATTATTTTGAGTACATTAATTGTTTTTATATCTTCTGTTTTATTAATTGTCATTTCTGGATTTTTCACATAAAAAATTTATTTCACATTGGTTAATGCTAGCTTTTGCATATAAATTAAATAAAAATCCCGCATTAATAATTATTTCAAAGCTCTTTATAAGAAGATTATTGAATTTACATTTTTTACGTCATGCTGAATTTATTTCAGCATCTATGCTGCTTAAAGAGGTCCTGAAACAAGTTCAGGACGACGTAGCAATTTATAATTACATTTTATCAATATTTTCATTTAACAGAGCCTATTTTAATTAAACAGATTATTACTGTAATATGCTTTGTTGAAGCATTTTTTCTTATATTATTTATAAGAGTTTATAATTAAACACATGATTAATTTTAGAAATCTAAAAAGGCCTTCTCATCACTTTGAATTTATGTGAAATGAAGGCCTTTTGATTATTTTGTTTTGATTTACGGCAATATCACTTGCTTATGCGTTTTTCAGTTTCCTTGTCAAATACATGCATATTAGCATAGTTGAATCTAAGCTTGACTTTGCTGCCAGGCTCTCTGCCTATTGCATCTGTATTTGCCAAAACTCGCGTATCGCCAATATAGATATATAAGTTTTCTCTATGTCCAAGCAATTCAGAGACATCTATCTTGCCTTCAATATTTTCCGTGAGGCTGTCTTTTGCGGGAACATCAACTGAAATATCGTCCGGCCTTACGCCAACTACTATTTCCTGCCCGTCTTTTAAGGCTTTAATGTCTATTAAGGAGGCAGGAAGGGCTATTTTAATATCTTTGCTTGTAAACTCAGCCTTGCCCGCTTTTACGGAAGCTTTGCCTCTTAAGAAGTTCATTGTAGGGCTGCCGATGAAACCTGCCACAAACAGGTTTTCAGGCTTGGAATAAACTTCCATAGGAGTTCCTTCCTGCTGTACTTTGCCGTTATACATAATGACTATCCTGTCGGCAAGCGTCATTGCCTCTACCTGGTCATGTGTCACATAGAGTATTGTGGCATTCAGGCGCTGATGAAGCTTTGCTATTTCCACGCGCATTTCTTCGCGGAGCTTTGCATCCAGATTTGACAATGGCTCATCAAAAAGAAATACCTTTGGCTTGCGCACGATTGCGCGGCCTATGGCTACCCTTTGGCGCTGTCCGCCGGAAAGAGCCTGCGGCTTCCTTGCCAGGTACTGCGTTATCTGTAATGTGGCAGCAGCTTCTTTTACTCTGGCCTCAATTTCTTCAGGCGGTGTTTTTTTCAGTTTAAGAGAGAAGCTCATGTTCTCTGCAACTGTCATGTGCGGGTACAGGGCATAATCCTGAAAAACCATCGCTATGTTTCTCTTTGAAGGATGGTATTCATTTACACGTTCGCCGTCTATAAGTATGTCTCCGTCTGTTACGGTTTCAAGGCCTGCCAGCATTCTTAGAAGCGTGGATTTGCCGCAACCGGATGGGCCTACAATGACGAGGAATTCCTTGTCTTTTATGTTTACGTTTACGCCGTTTAGAACGGTGTTTTCTTTAAATCTCTTAACAATGTTTTTGAATTCTACAGATGCCATAATTTTTATCCTTTTACGCTGCCGAGGGTAAGACCGGAGATCAGCCATTTAGATGAGTATAGGAACACAATGAGAACGGGGATTGTGACTAACATTGAGCCAGCCGCGAACATTCCCCATTGTGTGAGGTACTGTCCTTGCAATTCAAATAGACCTAATGTCCATGTGTACTGCTGGGAACTGAAAAGCACTACCCGCGCTACCAGATATTCATTCCATGCCGTAGTGAAATTAAACAGGAATGCAATGCTAAGTGCCGGGGTTGAGAGGGGGAGAATTATTCTCCAGAAAGCCTCTACTTCCGAGGTCCCGTCAACCAGAGCGGCTTCTTCAAGGGAGCGCGGTATTGTGTCATAATAACCTTTTAATATCCAAATGCTGAAAGGAAGCGAAGACACTGAATAGGCTATGATCATGCCGAGGTATGAGTTCATGAGATTCATTTTCATGATCATGAGGAACAGCGGCAGAATGAGCATTCCGGCCGGAATCATCTGGCTTGACAGCAGGAGAATCATTCCTATCTTCTTTCCTGGGAAGCGGAAACGGGAGAAGGCATAAGCTGCGGTGGACGCCAGCGATACTCCAATAAAAGAAGTGGCAACCGTTATTACCAGTGAGTTCCAAAGCCAGCGCAGGAAGTTTGTATTTTTCAGGAGGCTTGCATAAGCGCTGAAAGTAGCTCCGTCTGGAATAAGAGATAAATCTGTTGAAAACAGCTTATCTCCCGGACGCAGCGAGATTGAGAAAATCCTAAGCAGCGGATATATGCAGATGAAACAGCAGCATATTATAACTAAGTGTATCAGCAGCTTTTTGATTTTTTCCTTTCTCTCTAGCGCTTTTCTGTTTTTCTCATATTGAGACTTCAAAAATGGCATGAGCATGCCGCGAAGCTGATCCAGCGATTCTTTTGTGCTTTCGTATTTTTCGCTAAGTTCTTCGGGCGTCATGGCATAAGTTTTTTTAGGGTCTATCATATCAGTCCTCCTTTGCCGCATCAAGCCCGTGCAGATAGAACACAGAAATGCTGAAGAGCAATATAAATATAACGATTGCGAAGGCAGCTGAATAACTGTAACGGTTATATGTGAATGCCGCCTTATACATTGCGGAAACAAGAATGTCTGCCTTTTCCGTGCCGCCGGCCTGGCCTGTTACCAAATATATAACATTGATATTATTGAATGTCCATATTGTGCCAAGCGTTATGGCAGGCATTGCCACAGGCTTTACCAGCGGCAGCGTTATGTAACGCAATTTCTGGAAATATGTTGCGCCGTCAATGTCCGCAGCATCATAGTATGATTTTGATATGGACTGCAGGCCGCCAAGTATTACAACCATCATGAAAGGTATTCCTAACCATACATTGATTATTGTGCAGGTAGTGAGCGGATAATTGCTGAGCCATTGCACAGGCCCTATGCCCATATTGGCAAGCGCCGGCCACCATTCTGCGAGGCGGCTTAGCAATATGTTCACGAAACCGTTTTCGGCATGGAATTCTCCGCGCATTGCCAATACTGCAACAACCTGAGGCATTGCCCACGGAATTACGAGCAGCGTTCTGTAAATGCCTTTGCCCTTGATATTATTATTAAGCAGCAGGGCCAGAGCAAATCCTCCGAGGACATGGAAGAATACATTTGTAAATGTCCACAGGAATGTTCTCCAGAGGAGCATCCATATTGAAACATCATTCAGAGGCGAGGTTGTGAACACATTCACATACTGCTTGAACCATACGAAAGGAATCTGCCCTGTTTCTTTCCAGGCCATAATGGTGGTAAGCTTAAGGTCATGGAAAGAGAGGTAAAATTCAAATACGAACGGATATACCAGCAGCAGCGCAAGGCCTATGAAAGCAGGCGCTATAAGCATATAAGGCACGGTGTGCTGGCCTCTTACAATATGGCGGAAGAACAAGGCTATAAGGCCTTCCGCAAGGAAGAAATACAGCCATAGCGCAACTGTATGCCCTCCGAGCATATTCCCGAATATTCCCCAACATGCGGCTGGCACAATTAGAAGAAGCGCGGGAAAGAACCATTTCTTGTCATAGAATTTGAAGTGGACATAGAAATAGCCTTCAAGAGCTGCTACTCCTGCGATTATCAGGAGAAGAAACCAGCCCACTTCGTAAAGAGATTTCAGTAATTCCATATTCAGCTTTCCTTATCTGTTCTGTTCATCAATTCTCTTTTCTGACACTTCCTGCATGCGTCTTACGGCTGTGTCAGTATCCATTCTGTTTGCCATGGCTTCGCCGAGATAGTTTCTCATGGCATCCCATACTGCGCGGATTTCAGTAGCCATGGGCGTAGGCTTGCCTTTTTCTATCTGTTTTAAAGACATTACTGCTGCGCTGTCTGAAAGCACAGCTTTAGATTTGCCTGCTGTTTTTAAAGCAGGCAGGCGGGAAATTTCCTTAAACTGCCTTATCTGATTTTCCTCATTAACATAGAAATTTATCAGTCTCTTAAGAAGCTCTTTCTTTTCATTGGTAAGTCCAGTGCTTATCATGAAATATTTGCCGCTTACCATAGGCGCAGGCCAAAGGCCAGTCTTAGAGTTCTTAGGCATTACCGCAAGGCCAAAATTCTTACCGAAGTGTTTCTGATATGAGGAAAGGGCCCAGTCTCCATTAATTATGAATGCGATTTTTTCTTCCTTGAATAAGGAGTCCATGCAGTTGTAATCGCATTCCATTGGAATAAATTTCTTGTCAAATTTTAGGTCGTGATAGAAATTTACAGTATCGCGCATAGCTTGCGTGTTCAGAGTTGGCTTGCGGTTGTCTATTGGCCATCCGCCAAAGCTGGCTAGCCACGGCACAAGCCAGAAAGGCTCCCCAGAGTCAAAAGCCAGGCAGTATTTAAGGCCCAGTTTTTTTGCTGATGTTGAACAATAATTAATAAGCTCATTTGTGCTTTGCGGAGCATTCGGAACGAGCTTTTTATTATAGAACATCATAAGGTGATTTCCGTTTGTTACAGGAACGCCCCATGTGTGGCCTTCAAGGCTTACGGATTCAACGCTGGCATTATTGAATTTGCTGAAATCAAATTCTTTTTCTAGCGGAATGATGAAGCCTGATACCGCATAAAGCCCTGCGGTGTCAGAAGGGGAGAGAATTAGGTCGGGAGGTACGCCCGCCAGCGATGCTGCCTGGAATTGTGAGCGCAGATCCTCAGGCCCGTAATGGGTTCTGGTAATAACAAGGTCTTCATTTCCTGGCAGCTTTTTAAATGCTTCCAGAACTGAATCCATATATGGAGCGACCATTGCGTCATCCATTTCCCATATAACTATTTTTCTTGATGTGTCTTCCGCGGGACGGCTGCAAGCAACAGCAATCAGTGCCGCGGCGACAATTAGCAAGGTTTTCTTCACGATAAGCCTCTTGTTATTTTTTTATTATCTGTCTCGGAGCCATTTTAAAACTTGAAACAGCTGAGAGCAGCGTAAAAAGTATTGAAAGTTTTATTGCAGACCACCATGATATGGTTTCGGACACAAGATTTCCTGCTACGCCATTTGGAAACAGGTCTGGTATGGTCCAGCCCCAGAAAAGTTTGACCAAAATTATGCATAAGCAGAAAAAAAGAAGTTTTTTCAGATTCATTGACTGTGTCTGGTGATATCCGGCTACAAGAGCAGAAATGAAAAGAGACAGCTTAAAAGCTGTCCCCCATGAAATTACCGAAGCTATTATCTTAGTGTCATTATTTGCTGCAAGAGGGAAAAGGGCAGGAATTGTCCAGCCCCAAAACCATTTTATTAGAAAAATTCCGAATACAAACACTCCTGCGATGAGAAGAATAATAGGAGGAAGCCCTAGGCATATTATATTGCGAAGTTTCATTATAATTACTTTTTACAAATTATCTATTAATCAAGGCAAGCTTTTAAATGAAACATTTATAAGTAAATGATTTGCTATTTCTTTTTCATATTGCTTTTTCAGAAGCTATTAAAGATGAAATTTTATATAATTATGTCCATGATTGCCACGGCCAAAAATAAAAAACTTTATTGGAATAGCAGAGCCCTCTCGTATCCCAGGCCGTTTGAGCCTTCCGTTATAAGGAAGACAAGGGCAAAAATTAAATATCTCAGAGAATGCGGCATAGATTTTAATGGCAAGGATTTGCTGGATATAGGCTGCGGCAGCGGCATTTATGCCCTGGCTCTAGCCAGAAGGTGCACGAGCGTAACAGGAATAGATTCATCTAAAGCCATGCTTGCTAATTATATATCTGAAGCGAAGGATAAAAATATCACAAATGCCTCATGCCTTGAAGAAGAGTGGGGAAAAGTTCCTGAAGAGAAAATAATAAAAAAATTTGACATTGTCCTAGCATCCATGACTGCCGCAGTACAAAACTATGACGAAGTAATGAAAATGGAAAAAGCTGCCAGGGAATGGTGTGTTTATATAGGCTGGGCAGGCGAAAGACATAATGCTCTGCTTGAAAAAATTTATGAACATCATGGTGTGAAATATCTGCCGCCTCCCGGCGCTGAAAATATCACTTCAGCACTCGACAGAGCCGGACACAGATATGAGATAAGATTCCTTTATGATGCCTGGTTTAAGATAAAGACCGTCGATGATACATTGGCAGATCTTGCGGTAAACATAAAAGTGAATGATGGCATTTTTGACGAGGAATGGACGAGAAAATTTCTTGAAAGCAAAGCGGTGAACGGAATGGTACGGCAGAAAACCAGAGTGCGCAAAGCAGTTATGATATGGAAGCCGCAGTAATTTAATTGAAAAGACAATATTTAACCACCTGAGGCAGTGTAATAAACTCTTTTAACAAAATATTCAGTATGTAATAAACTTATGCATACTACGGAATTCAATAAGAAAATTTTACTGGAATAGCCGTGCAGCTGCCTATATCAGGCTGTTTGAGACTTATATGCTGTATGTATGATTATCTGGAAACCGCAGAAAGCTGATTGCAGACTTTAAGGAGCATTGCAAGATGAATTTTGTTAAAAATCTTTTTGACAGAAAGATTGAACTCTCAAATAAAGACATATTGAACATTACAATTACGGCAGTGTATGCACTGATTACACTTATACTTGTTGCACATCACGAACCTTTTGAAGACGAGCTAAATGTGTGGATGATCCTTAATAATTTTAGTGGTTATCAATTGTTTGAACGTGCCTTTGAGGGGGGAAATTCCTTAATTCTGTATTTGCTTTTGTGGCCGTTTGCAAAGGCAGGTTTCTCATATTATTGCGTCAGGATTGTATGCTGGCTGTCATGCGTTCTGGCAGTGTTTGTGCTTAACTGCCTTTCCCCATTTCCTCTTTTTATAAATGCAATAATAACTTTCAGTGCCCCGATGTTGTATTTTTATCCTGTTATAGCAAGGAGTTATTCTCTTCTTCCGTTGTTTTTGTTTTCGGCAGCATTCTTTTTTTCTGACAGAAATATTGATAAGGACGGCAGAAACATTGGCTATGTCCTTTTCCTGTTGCTTCTTGCCGCTATTTCCATGACGCATGTCATAATGTTCGCATTTGTGGCATTGATGCTGTTTCTGTTTGTTTATCAGCGTTTTTATCTTCAGCGAAGGAGGCATAAATCCGAGATTGCGGCCTCAGCAATAACCTTCGCTTCCTTGACAATTATTGTGGTTCAGGTTCTTGTAGCAATGAAGGCTGTTTCTCAGTTCGGAAACAAAAGCACGGTCTTAGCACCATTAAAAGGTGTCCTTATTCCTTTTTTTGCCTGTTTTTTTGACACAACCAAAGGGAATATTTTCTATAGCTATACTCCGAATAGCGGACCGTTGTTTTATATGCCTCTCTTTGCCGCTATTATTCTTTTTTGCGGTATGCTGATTTTCCTTTACAGGAGGGAAAAAAAGTATTTTTGGATTTTTTTATTGTCATCGGGCTTTCCCCTATATATTTACCTTACGACATATTCAATAATGGTTCCATATCGTGTATTCACTGTTCACCTTTTGCTTGTTTTCTTTTTCTGGACTGCAGTTAAAAATAATAATGAAACCAGTATTAAAATGCTGCACAACAAGCTGTTTTTAACGGTTATGTCCCTTTTTTTCCTGATTTCTGTTCCTTCCGGATTTTCTATGGCCTATAGTGATTTAAAACAAAACTTTTCCTCTGCCATCAATGCTGCTGAATATATAAAGAAAAATATTCCAGATGATGGGAAAAATATTTTGATATCTCCTTTCCCATGGGAAGGTGCGGCTGTAGCTTTTTATTTGGCTCCAAGGGCAATATATTTGCTAAATGGAGAAAAAGTAATGTGTATAGAGGACAGGCCTGGCGCACTTGAAAACCGCCTTGCCGAAAGCGGCATACTCGCAGGCAGGGAATGGCTTTATGTCGTGGCATCAATATACCACTTCGAAACACTTGCTTCGTTGGGATATGAATTTGTCTATATAACTCCAAAATCAATGGTAATTGAAGATCATTATGTAATCTTCCGAAAGAAACTGTACGGCAATGATATAATTGATTTAGAAGTTGAATAATTAGAAAAGCACAGAAAAGCAGTCATTTTTGAAAAGATGCTCAGTCATACCTGAAATTATTAGTCGGGCAAATGACGGATGACGTACTTTATCTGCGTTTCATTTAGCGATTAAAAAAAGATTATTAAGCCAGATAAAAACATATTGAAGTGCATTCCAGCACATTGGAGAATCATCTTAATGAGAGCGGAATAACAAAAGGGAAAAAGTATATTTACGTAATCGCCTCAAAATATCAGAGTGAATATCTTTCCTTACAAGGATATACATTCATTTACGAAACACCACCTGCTATGATTGTAGAGGAGGATTATGTTCTTTACAGGATTCCTTAAAATTGTATGAAAATTACTGCTTATTTCTATTTTCTGTTTTGTTCTGCAATTCTGTTGATTTTAAAGAATCATAGTTTATTTTGTATATATATGTTGTCCAGCCAGATTTATTTGGATCAGATCTGTAAACTTCCTCAATGTATTTAGATGTAAATATTCTCATGTTATTGTATAAATCTTTGTTGATCATTTTATACGGTAATTAAGTACATCAATCATAATGTGATATTTAAATCCGTTAGTTAATAAATGTGTAAAGCCTTTTTTACGCAAAATTTCAAGCTTTTTTTCTGGGGAATCGCTTTGGAAAAACATTACATCACAAAAATTTTTGTCAAATACCGATGTGGTATAATGTCGTTTTTTTAAGTATACAGATCTTCCCAAATAGTCTTCATTGATTATGTAACTGTTTGCAGGCAGGTTTTCGTTAATAAATTCTGCATGTCGATAAAAATTGCCGTGTCCTTTCTCTGCCAGATATTCTGTATATGTCTTATGCCCTTTTATTATTGAAAAATCCGCAGCAGAAAAAAAGGCAGATAGGGTATGAAAATAATAATCAGGAAAAAAATTTCAGTGAATTTATTGTTCTCAATGAACTATTTGGCATAATATGCTGCGAAAAGGACAGAGAGAATATATACAGGAAAATAATATCTTGCTGTGCTAAATGAATTAAGTTGCATAATTAAAGATGTAGCAACAAAAAAAACATAATGCAGGCATAGAAGCCGAACAAGTTAAAAAAGATATGTGTTGGCATATCTGCAGTGCCATGCTTAATAAGCCGCCAGTTAGGCATTGCGACGTAATAATTAATTCGGTATCCGGCATTAAAATTGAGGAAAAAGACAAAAATGCTAATAAAATTATAAGAACTTCAAGTATTTTATAAAAGAAAGAGAAATTATTAAATGTGCAGATAAGTTTTTGCTATTGGAATGGGAGGGGTATGATCTTTTACAGAGATTAAACCCAAAATCAGAAAAACAGAGAATATTGCAATTATTAAAGGCGCATATATCAGCTTCAGGGCAGCAATGATGAAAAAAACTGCGCATGCGGCAGCATATCCCAGTGTACTTGAAAAAATAAAGATTTCAGGTTTATTTCCATCATATTTAAAGATTTTTAGAAGAAGAAAACGTCCAAGACCGTACAACGATGCGGCAATGAATATAAATTTTAACAGAAATAATGTGTTCTATGTAAAATTGGTAAAAAAATGCCTGCCGCATTATGGTCTATGGAAAACTATTGGTAAAAGATAAAAGCTGTCCATGTAAGGCAGAACAGATATTTGAGTGCTAAGGATAATTTGTTTTTTGCATAAATGAAGCAATAAAAAAAAACGCCGGAATTTGTTTCCCGGCGTTTTTTATAATTTATGGCCTTACTATTATTTTCGCAAGCTCCGGCTTTTTAACAAGCTGTTTCTTAAGGGCGTCTTCGCGCAGTTTGTTCACATAATCCTTTTTCTGGAAAGTGTACTCGAATTTTGTATGCACGTCGTATTTACCTTCCAGCAATGCGGCAACATCCTCTACGAAAACTCTTTCTTCATCAGTAGGGATTACGAAAACTTTTACCTTGGAATCATCTGCTGAAATAAGAGTTTCGGCATTGCGGGTTTTGGAAATCCTGTTCTTTTCAGGATCAATCTTTATGCCGAACTGCTCAAGCCCTTTCAGCGCTCCTTCCCTGATGACTGGGCCCATTTCTCCTACGCCTGCGGTGAAAACTATTGCATCGGTTCTGCCGATTGCTGCCATATAAGCTCCGATATATTTTTTTATGCGGTAGCATTCCATGTTTATGGCCAGCTTGCATAGCTCGTCGCCTTTCTCGGCATTTATTTCAACGTCTCGGCGGTCAGAATACTGGCGGGTAATGCCCAAAATTCCGGATTTCTTGTTTATTATTTTTGTCATCTCTGCGGCAGAAAGCCCTTCCTTCTCCATAAGGTACATTGGAATTGAAGGATCTATGTCGCCAGTGCGTGTTCCCATTACCAGGCCTTCAGTAGGCACGAATCCCATGCTTGTGTCCACTGACACTCCGTCTTTCACAGCGCAGCATGATGCGCCATTGCCGATATGGCATATAACCAGATTTGTCTTAAGAGGGTCTTGGCCCAGCAGCACGGCAGCGCGTTTTGCCACATACAGGAATGAGGTCCCGTGGAAACCATAGCGGCGCACTGAATATTTTTCATACCAGTCGCGCGGCACGGCATACATATATGCGAAATCCGGCATGGTCTGATGCCAGGCAGTATCCAATATTGCCATGTTCGGCACGCCGGGCATTACTGCCTGGGCTGCAAGTATGCCCTGCACATTAGCTGGATTGTGCAGCGGTGCAATGGAGAAAAGCTCCCGGAAAGCTTCAATGACTTTGTCGTCTATTATAACGGATTTTGTGAATTTTGCTCCACCGTGCAGTATGCGGTGGCCTACAGCCTTTATCCCGCTTAAATCTTTTATCACTCCGTGTTCCTTGTCTGTAAGCGTGTCTATTATGAGCTGTACTGCCTCTTTATGCGTCGGGCACGGGCTTTCAGTATAATATTTTTCTCGTCCGGGCGCTTCATGCGTTATGCAGGAGCCGTCAGAGCCTACGCGTTCCACTACGCCGCTGGCCATGGGGAGCTTAGCATCCCAGTCAAAAAGTGTGTATTTAGCGGAAGAACTGCCGCAGTTCAAACAAAGTATTTGCATTTTTTTCCTCGCTTATAGAATTCCGCTTAATGTTTTTTTGTTAACGCCTGCCTTATATGGCTTTAAGCTTATCATAACAAGAACATTAAAAACGGCTTTTAAAAATTAAATATAAATTTATTTTACAAAATATATATTAGGGAATGCTCTAATATCAGGCTTAGAGCGCATTGCATGAATTAATGTTAATTATTATAGCCTATAAGTTTTGCAATTCAGACAGTATTGGATCAGGATATCCGCTTTTTATTGCAGCTATGTCTTTTAATCCTTCTATGGCTTTCTCCACATAATCCTTTTCCTTGGAGCTGTTTATGATATCTATATATATTTTTTCTGCTTCCTGCCATTGCCCTGCTCTGCGGTATAACAGGGCTGTTACATTTTTGATAAGGGCCGGGCAGTCCGGCTCGCGTATTATCGGAAGAATGCTTTCAAGCACAGCCTCCGGATTTCCTTTTTTCTTTTGCGCTATTGAAAGCAGCGTTTGTGTATAAAAGCGTTGCTTCGGCTGGTATTTAAGCAAGTATTTCAGCAAATTTTCCGCATCTTCATACTGGCTCATATTAAAGGCTAGTATTGCCGCAGTAAGCGTATTTGCGGAGCGGAAAGAGGGATCAAGCCTTGCTATATGGAAAGCTCTTTCATAAAACTCGCTGTAAACCTCGTCTGCTGAGGAAGCATGCCCTTCGCCAATGTTTTCTTTGCCATAATAAATCAGTATGCGGATTAACCAAATATCAGCAAATACCCTTCTGGACCCTAACGCTATGGCAGCCATGTCAAGAGGAGCAGAAAGCGAGGTCGGATTAAGCTCTGTTATGGGGGGAAAAGATGAAACATAGCTGCTGTTTGCTATATAATTGCCTGCAAGCAGCATTATCATGGAGATAATTGGAATAGAATAATTTTTTATTAATGAAAAGTTTTTTTGTTTTTCATTTTCTTCCATGTTAAAACTCTTTTTTAGAGAAAAGCCATGCTGATATTGCGTATGCGGCAGCAATCCATATTAAGGCCGCAGCTAAAGCTCCAATGGACAATGGAAAGCCTGCTTCCGCCGTTTCTCTTAGTGAATACAGGTTAAGATTAGGAAATATTATTGAGCAGGCTTTTAACATCAGGTATTTTGCTCCCGATGCTTTTTCCATTAGCGGCCCAAGTTCTGATGTTATATGCCCGAGCACATACAGAAGCCCTGACATTACAAAAGCGGTTGTATCGCTTGTTGAAACAAATGAGAACAGAAAAGCGAAAGCTGTTATTATTGCTGTTTTAAGAAATGCTCCTGCCACAGCGGCAAAGAAGAAAGACGGCACATCAAGGCCTCTGGTTTTTATTACGCATATTGCCATAATGCTTGTTATAAGCGCTATAAATGCTGTTGTAATCATTACGCCAAGCTCTTTGCCTGCGAGGCATATATGCCTCGGCACCGGCCTGGATAATATCAGATATATTGTTTTTTCCTGTATTTCCCTGGTTAGGGCAGATGATACATGGAAAAGAGCATAGACAAGGCACATTATTTCTATAAGCAGCAATGAGATGTCAGCCAGCACTCGCTCTTCATGCGATATGGAGAGCATGCTGCCAAGCGCTGAAGCATAAAGCATTATGAAAGCGAATATTGCAAAAAGCGCAAAAAAACGGCTTTTAAGGCTTTCCTTAAATGTGTTGAAGGCTATTTCATTTATTATTTTTAATGAAGAAATAATGCCCATATTACTTTTCTCTGCCTTTATCGCTTACTTCATTGATGAATATTTCTTCTAATCCGCCGTCTTTTTCCCAGTCTTCTTTTTGTACTGTTCGGGCAAGCCGTCCGTTCTTCATTATTAGCACTCTGCCGCATATTTTTTCAACTTCTGATATGCTGTGCGAGGACAAAAGGATTGTTGTTCCGTTTGCCGCCTCTGCTGATAATATATTGCGAAAATCACGTATGGCTATCGGATCCAGTCCGCTTACCGGTTCATCTAAAATAAGTATTTTAGGCTTATGCATCAGAGCCTGTGCCAAGCCTAATCTTTGCAGCATGCCTTTAGAGAACTGCCCTATTTTCTTTTCCTGGTTCGGCTTAAGGCCAGTTATTTCCAAAGCTTCATTAGCTCTTGCTGAAAGATAAGGCTCTTTTAAGCCTGAAAGCTTTCCATAATATTTTAGGACATTCAGAGGCTTTTCATTAGGGGGAAAATAAGGCAGCTCTGGCAGAAAACCTATTAGGCTTTTAGCTTCAGGCTTTAATGGGGATTTTCCAAATATCTCCACCTTGCCTTCATTGCAAAAAATAAGCCCTGCAATGAGCTTCATTATAGTGGTCTTCCCTGCGCCGTTAAGCCCTAGAAGACCAGCGGTTTCGCCCTTCATTATGTCAAATGAGAGATCCTTGAAGGCTGTCAGCTCTGCTGTTCCAAAAAGTCTGTTTATCTTATATTTTTTTTCAACATTGTGAAATGATATTGCCGGAATATCATTTTCAGCAGCAGTGCCGGCTGCTGAAAAACAAACAGAGTTTCTGCTCATCTTATAATACGCTTATCATCCCTTTTCATAAGGCGGACTTCCTCTTCTATAAGGTCTATAGGAACTTCGCCAAGGCTTAGAAACATATCATGGAATTTGCGCAAGTCAAACTTTTTGGCTTCTGTGCGCACATAATAATTTCTCATTTTCATTATGCGCTGCATGCCATAAACATAGGAAAATGCTTCAGTGGGGGCCTGAGATATATTAATTACAGTCTCATCAGCTTTTTCTTTTGAGTAATCCAATTCTTTCTGAAGAAATTCAGAGGCTTGTTCCGGAGTCCAGCGCTTTGTGTGCAGTGATACATCTGTCAATGCTTCTGCAGCGCGCCGCAGATTGCGGTAGCATCTCATGAATCTTGAATATGGTTCTTTAAAAAATCCCTGTTCTTCAGCTAAATATTCGGAATACGCTGCCCACCCGTTTGATACAATAGGCTGTTTTGAAATTCTGCGTATTCTGGATATATGTTTTGCTCCTTCTGCATCATGCACATGCATTCCAGGCACTATCAGAAATGATGTTAGTATTTCTATGTCTGAATAAGAATAATTATTTTCCAAATATTCTTTTTTCTCTTCTTTTTTCCAAGAACTCTGCGGAAGCATTGCGAAAACCTGAGATATTCTGGTGTCATCTAGCGCAAAGGGGGACTTATAGAAAATGGTCGGATATGCTGCTGTAAGGAAGAGCGGCAGCTCTTTTATCAAAATTCTTTGGCGCGGATAGCTGATAACTTTTGTTTCGTCAAAGTGCATCAGAGCCCTATCCATGTTTTCCTGGAAGGTTTGCAAGACATCGTCTTGCGCCGGATATGGCTTGGGCAAGCTGGCAAGCACATTTTTCCAGCCTCTTTTACCGGCTCTTACTACGTCAATGCCCCTAGCTTCAAGCTTAATTTCCCTTAAAGCCTCCATATATGCTTCTTTTGCTATGGCATGGGCTTTTCTTGGCGTCATGTTTAGCGAGTGCTGCCGCTCAAGATAAAAGCCATACATGGTATCTCCTGCTGCCATATTGCCGTCAGCGATTGGGAGAATGTCTGTTTTTAGAAAGTCTATGTATCGTTCCAGAGCTATTTTAAATTTAGGAATGGCGACTTCCGAAACTTCTTTCCTCAGGCTCGGATCTTTTCTGGTGTATTCATTGAATGCGCCCACAAGGCCGGAAATGTGATTTAAAAGGTATTCCGCCTGTTTTATGGCCTGTTCCGTCCATGCCTTAGGAGGACGGGAAAGAGTTCTTTCTGCCTGCTGCAATATCTCTGGCATTTTTTTTAGCCTGGAAAGAGCATTGCCTCCCCGTATGGCTATATTCTGATAATCATTCATCAGCATGAAGTATATGAGATATGCCGGTTCCAGATAATATTGCGGATGGTCGCTTGCCAGATGCTTGTGTTCCAGGTCATGTATGTCAACTTCCATTAGCCTGTCCAGAGCTTCAAGGTCAATGCGTATGGTTGGCGGAAGATGGTCTTTGTTGATTGTTTTCAGGTCATTTCTGAAATTTGTTATGGCATCCAGCTGCTTGTTTATTCGGTCCTGCGTTCTCTCTGTAAGATTTTGATCATATTCATGAACTCCCAGCATAGTGGCTCTTTCAGGATCGTAAAGCTCAATGGTAGCCAGGTATTTTTCAAAAATTTCGTCAAGACGGGATTTCTCAAGCTGTCCTTCAAGCTCTTCTGTGATAAGAACGTCTTCGTATGCGAAAGACTGGGTTGTTATAACTGGAAAAAGAATAGCGGCGGAAATAATAACTATTGCTTTATGCGGCAGTCTGAATTTCATAATACCTCCATTATTTCTTTCTGGAAGATGCTTTTCTCTTCACTGCTGTTTTTTTTGCTTTCATTTCAGTGTCGGAATTTGCGGCTGTGTTTTTTCCCTTTTTTAAATTTACGCCTTTAGCCTCTTCTGTTTTTGGCTTTATAGAGTTTTTTTTGTTTTTCTCAAGCGCCAGGGACAGCACTTCATCCATTGATGACACTGGGATAAGGTTCATTTTTGACCTTATTTCATCTGGAATGTCAGCCAGGTCTTTTTTATTGGCTTCTGGGAATAGCACAGTCATTATCCCTTCACGGAATGAAGCAATGGTTTTTTCCTTTAGGCCGCCTATTGCCAATATCCGGCCTGTAAGCGTAATTTCTCCGGTCATGGATATGCCTGGCTTTACTGCCCTGCCTGTAAGCAGGCTGGCCAGCACGGTTGCCATGGTTATTCCGGCTGAAGGCCCGTCTTTAGGTATTGCCCCTTCTGGCACATGTATGTGAAAATTGTGGCTGTCTATATACGAAGCAGGGGCCAGCTCTTTTGACTTAATGAAAGAAAAAGCCGTTTGCGCAGATTCTTTCATCACTTCGCCTAGCTTGCCTGTTAAAATTAAGGCTCCTTTGCCGGGAACGGCGAGAGATTCCACGGTAAGAATTTCTCCGCCATGCTCTGTCCAAGCCAAGCCGGTGCAGAGGCCTACTGAATTTAGAGAAGGCTTTTCCGCTATGAATTTCGGTATGCCTAAATAATCAGACAGATTATCGCTGTCTATTTTTATTTTTTTTGCTCCGTCCTCAACAACTTTTCTGGCAACGCGGCGGCAGAGGGAAGCTATTTCCCTGTCCAGATTCCTAACGCCGGCTTCGCTGGTATAGCAGCGGATGATGGAATCAAGGCCCTTGTCTGTTATTTCTACGGAATCTTCGGCAAGCCCGTGTTCCTTAAGCCGGCGCGGCAATATGTATTTGCGCGCTATGCTTATCTTTTCATTATGCGTGTATCCGCTGAACTCTATTATTTCCATACGGTCGCGCAATGGTACTGGAATGCCCCATAGCGTGTTTGCCGTGGTTATGAACATTACCTTAGATATGTCAAACGGCACGTCCAGGTAATGATCTTCAAATTCGGAATTCTGCTGGCTGTCCATAACTTCCAACAGCGCGGAAGCAGGATCTCCATGAGTATCGCTTGCCAGCTTGTCTATTTCATCCATTAGAAATACCGGATTCATGCTGCCGGCCTTTTTCATGCCCTGTATCAGGCGGCCAGGCATGGAAGCCACATAGGTGCGGCGGTGGCCACGTATTTCTGCCTCATCGCGCACTCCTCCGAGAGACATTCTAACGAATTTGCGTCCCATGGAGCGTGCTATGGATTTTGCTATGGAGGTTTTTCCTACGCCTGGAGGGCCTACGAAGCATAGTATCGGCCCTTGCAGCTGATTGGTAAGCTTGCATACGGCTAAATACTCTAGAACCCTGTCTTTTGGTTTTTGCAAGCCAAAATGGTCCTCATCTAATATTTCCTTGGCTTTTTTTATGTCTATGGAATCTTTTGTCTCTATATTCCACGGCAGGGCGAGCAGCCAGTCCAGGTATGTGCGGCTTACGGAAGTTTCAGGAGAGTAGGGAGACATGTGGGCAAGCCTTTCAAGTTCTTTCTCGGCTGCCGCATTTGCCTCTTTCGGCATCTTTGCTGCTTTTACTTTCTTCTTTAAATTGTCAATTTCCTGAGAATAATCATCTTTCTGATGCAGTTCCTGCTGTATGGCTTTCATCTGCTCATTCAGATAATGTTCTTTCTGGGCCTTGTTCATCTGCCCCTTTACCCTGTCTTGTATTTTCTGTTCCAGGTTTAGTATTTCATTCTCATTGGAGAGAAGTGAAATAAGTTTTTCCAGCCTGTTTTTTACATTTATCGTTTCCAGCACTTCCTGCCTGTCAGCAAGGTTCAGCGTGGCATTGGCAGCGATAGTGTCAGCCAGTTTTGCCGGATTTTTCTGCTCGTCATTTATAAATGCCCTTGCATCCAGCGTTATGTGGGCGGTCAGCTTAACATATTCCTCAAAAACCTCTACGGCCCTGCGCAGAAGGGCTGTCATTTCCTGCCCTTCTTCAACTATGTCGTCTAAATATTCTACTTCGGCTAAAAAATGTTCGCTTTTCTGAGTAAGGCCAAGATTCTTTACTCTTGCGCGGCGGCGGCCCTCAATAAAAACCCTCATGCTTCCGTTAGGCATTTTTAGGGACTGTGTTATAGCGCAAACTACTCCGAAAGAATAGAGGTCAGAAGCCCTGGGCTCCTCAACCCTTCCGTTTTTTTGAGCTAAGGCAAGAATATATTTCCCTTCACGAAGAGCTGAATCTATTGCTGCCACAGAGCGCTTTCTGTCTACGGAAAGCGGCAGAGGCATATAAGGGAACATTACTACATCTCTTATCGCAATAGCGGGCAACACTTCTGGAAAGGCAGGGGATATTTTCTGTTCTTCTTCTTTCATTTATCTTGACCGTATGACTAGCAGTGCCAGACAAATTTAGGCACAGCTTTTAAATCTTTTTGCGGAAAGCCAATACCTCATCAATTATGCCGTATTTTTTAGCTTCTTCCGCAGACATATAGAAGTCATGCTCCATATCTTTCAGGACTTTTTCATAAGGCTGTCCCGTATGGCGGGACATTATTTCTGTGAGAATCTTTTTTATGTTCTGCATTTCCTGATTCTCTATCTCAATGTCGGTGGCTGTGCCGCCAGGCCCGCCCCACTGACGCACCTGATGTATCATTATGCGCGCATTAGGCAGCGCGAAGCGTTTCCCTTTGGAGCCTGCCGCAAGCAGCACTGCGCCGAAGCTCATTGCCATGCCCATGCATATTGTATACACCGGGGCCTTAATATATTGCATTGTATCGTATATGGCAAGTCCGGCGCTAACTGAGCCGCCAGGGGAATTTATGTAGAAATTGATCGGCTTTTCAGGATCTTCTCCGTCTAAGTAAAGCAGCTGGGCTATAATTGAGTTAGCCGAAGCTGTGTTTACTTCTCCGTCGGAGCTTCCGAAGAATACTATGCGGTCCTTCAAAAGCCGGGAATACAAGTCATAGCCCGAAAGGTTCTGATTTGATTTTTCAAGCACATAAGGTATTATCATAAATGTCTCCTTAAAAATTAACTGTTATCCCTGCCTTTGAAGGACTTGCAATTGAGGATTATTTTTCCTCTGCCTTTTCCGCTTTTGCTTTTGTTGCGCGCGGTTTTCTGGGCTTAACTTCTTTTATTTCGGCATTCTCTTTTATGAATGCCACAACTTTATTTTCAACCATTGAAGACCTTATGTATTCCTTGCGTTCCTCAAAAAGCCTTCTGGCGTTTTTCTTTTCTTCTTCAGTCTTTAATGTCTCAAGAGCCTTGTCAAGCTCGGCCTTAAGGTCTTCATCAGTAGCTTCAATTTTTTCAATTTTGGCTATGTTGTGAAGTATATAGGTTAAAGACAGATTGCGTATTGCCACAGGCTGAAGCTTTTCCATTATTTTGGCTTCATCTATTTTTGCGCCGCGCATGCGTTTTTTGTAAACCTGGAGAAGGTCAGCCGTTTCCTCAGCTACCAGAGTGGGGGGAAGAGTGAACGGGTTGTTCTTGATCAGGGCGTCTTCAAGCTGTTCCACCAGCTCTTTCTCGTATGCTTCATTCTGCTGGTCTTCTAACATCTTGCGCACATTGGCTTTAAGCTCTGCTTCGTCTTTAACTCCTGCTGACTTAAAGAACTCTTCGTCCAGCTTGGGCGTTACTTTCTCTTTTATCTCATCAATTGTAACTTTATACTGCATTTCCTTGTCGCCAAGCTTAGATGTGAATTCCTTAGTTTCGCCTTTCTTGGCACCAAGTATTGCTTCTGGCAGGCCTATTATGGTCTGGGGATTGCTCATGTCAATGATGTCTCCCTTTATTTCGCTGCCAGCGACCATTTTGCCGTCTTCCCAGCAGGAATAATCAGCGATCACGTAATGTGTTTTTGAAACAGCAGCGCCTTCTCCCGCAGGTTTGAGGTATGCATTGTATTCCTGAACCTGGCTGATATATGCGTCAACATCTTCATCTTTAACATTTACGATTTTTTTTGTAGCTTTCAGTTTCTTGTAGTCTTTTGCTTCAAACACGGGAGCTGTCTCTACCTGAATTTCAAAAGACAGAGACTTATCTTCTTCATATTTCACATCCCTCAATATGGGCTGTGTTACCGGATTGAGATCTTTATTTTGCTTAAAAAGTTCTGGAAGGGCTGCCTTTGCGGCAATTTCCACAGCTTCATCTCTTACGCTGTCGGAGAACTGGTTTTTTATCATGGAAAGAGGAACTTTGCCTACGCGGAAGCCTGGGATCTTAACTACTTTCTGAAGCCTGAGCACTGCGTCCTGGCAAAGGTCTTTTGTCTGTTTTTCATCTAAGGATACTGTGAAAAGATGCACGCAGTCTTTTGCCTGCTTTTCCTTTATGCTCTTTCCGAGATCTAATGTTGTTTTCATTATGACTTTACTCCTGGGTTTATTTGTGTGAGGAAAAATGCCGGAACGGGGACTTGAACCCCGACGGGCTGAGCCCACATGATCCTAAGTCATGCGCGTCTGCCAATTTCGCCATTCCGGCTTAAAATCCTGCCATCCCATTTGCATAGGCTGCAGGCGCTCACTATCTGCTATCCTGTATTATAATATTTTTTTATGAAACGGCGCAAAGAACGGTTTATA
>JAILAB010000062.1 GCA_024681855.1 Elusimicrobiales bacterium | reverse complement strand
GACAGATTCCTGCTTGAAGAAGCACCTGAAATATCAAAGCCGGGATATTTTGCGGCGACTGCGGAAGAAAACTCCAAAAAGCCGAAAACCGTTCTGGAATTTGTATCCGCCAATCCCACTGGCCCCATGCACCTTGCAAGCGGCAGGGGAGCGACGCTCGGTGACAGCATGGCCCGCATAATGCGCGCGCTGGGCGAAGACATATCCACTGAATTTTATGTAAACAATGTAGGGCATCAGGTGGAAAGGCTGGGAGCTTCCCTTAAGGCAAGATATAATAAGCAGGAGCCGCCCGAAGACGGATACCACGGCGATTATCTTATAACCATGGCAGAGCAGCTTCCCCCGGAGGCTGCGGGCTGGACACAGGAGCAGTTTTCATCGTATGCGGTGGAAAAAATCCTGAACCGCCATAAAGAGGATATGAAGCTTTTCGGCGTGAATTTTGACTGCTGGTTTCTTGAATCCTCCCTGCATGAGCAGGGCATTCCCAAAAAAACGCTTGAAGACATAAAGAAAAAAGGACTTTCTTACGAAAAGGACGGCGCTGTATGGTTTGGCGCTTCGTCTGAATTAGGTTCTGATGACAAGGACCGCGTTCTTGTAAAAAACGACGGAAGAAACACTTATTTTCTTAATGATATAGCCAATCACCTGAATAAATACGCCCGCGGTTTTGACAGGGCCATAGATATTTTTGGCGCAGATCATCACGGCTATGTGGCCAGGCTTGCTGCCGCGCTTGAGGCGCTTGGACATGGAAAGGAAACTTTCCGCGTTATAATTCATCAGCAGGTGGCACTGCTGCGCGACGGGCAGACTATAAAAATGTCAAAACGCGCAGGCGAGTTCATTTCCCTGCGGGATCTCGTTGAGGAAGTGGGGCTTGATGCCTGCCGCTTCTTCTTCGCTTCAAGAGGCCCGAACACTCATCTGAATTTTGATGTGGATCTGGCAAAGAAGAAATCAAACGACAATCCGGTGTTTTATGTACAGTATGTTCACGCAAGAATATGTTCCATATTCGCCAATGCCGCGGAAAAAGGCATAGATGCAGACACCGCGTTTAATATTGATGAAGCGGAACTCAATGCCGAGGAGCGTGCGCTTCTGGCAAAACTCATGTGGCTGGAACGTGTTCTTGCAGACTGCGTGCGCGATTTCTCGCCGCATCATATAACCACATATTTAACGGAGCTTGCCGCATTGTTCCACTCCTTTTATGACAAACACAAGGTTCTTGACCCTGAAAACATGAAGGAAACGTCCAAACGGCTGTATATCCTGAAAGCGGTAAAAAAAGTGCTTGCCGGAACACTGGCCCTGCTTGGAGTGAGCGCACCGGAAAAAATGTGAGTTTAGGATTGCAAGGGCAATTTATGAAATTCAATGAATCTGTTGAAGACTATTTGGAGTGCATACATATCCTTAATCAAAGCAAGGACGGCGTGCATCCCGTGGATATTGCCCGGCATATGGGCTTCTCAAGGGCAAGCGTAACAATAGCCTTAAAAAAACTGTTAAAAAGAAGCCTTGTTTCTATCAATGATGACGGACATGTCATTCTCACGGCTGCCGGGGAAGCTATAGCCATTGCTGTTTTTGAGAAACATGAGATTCTGTCTTCCTGGCTTATTTCCATGGGAGTTGACAAGGAAACAGCGCTAGAAGATGCTTGCCGAATGGAGCATGTAATGTCCGAGGCAAGCTTCAATGCAGTGAAGAATCTTATCAAGTCAGGCACTTGTCAGTCAAAAAAAAAGGAACATGAAAATAATCCGGGCGATTAGCTTTCAGTAAAACAGTGAGTATATAAACTGCTTAAAAAATAAAAAACCGCCCTTAAAGGCGGTTTTTTTTATTGCTTTTGAGCATTAGAATTG
This sequence comes from Elusimicrobiales bacterium, assembly GCA_024681855.1. Classification (GTDB taxonomy): domain Bacteria; phylum Elusimicrobiota; class Elusimicrobia; order Elusimicrobiales; family UBA9959; genus CACZRG01. The sequence goes on along the minus strand of JAILAB010000062.1, from coordinate 7,915 downwards.
CTTATTGCGGCAGCATTATTATTATATGTGCTTTACTGTCTTTTCAAGCGGCTTGCAGGCGGCATGGCCTGGCGCAGGCACGGAATCCGCGGCGGCATAGCCTATGGGCATTATAAGAACTGCCTTTTCATTTTTAGGCAGCGAGAAAGCCTTTTCAGCCTCGCTGTTAGAGAAATAGTTTACCCAGCATGTGCCTAGTCCAAGCTCTTCCGCAGCCAGCATTATATGCGTAGCCACAATGCTTACATCTTGCACTCCTGAGTGTATCCCTTTTTCAAGCGGATTTTTCCATTCCTCGTTTTCGTCGTATGCGAAAATCAGCGCAGTCTTTGCGCCGTAAAGGCAAGGCGTAAGCTTCGCCAGTTTCGCAAGGTTTTCTGGGGTCTGTATTACATAAATGCGCTGAGGCTGCTGATTCTTAGCCGTAGGCGCTATGTTCCCTGCTTCAAGCAGTTTTGCCAGCTTGCCGGCTTCAACAGGCTTGTCAGAGAATTTTCTCACAGAGTATCTTTTTTTTGCTAATTCTAAAAATTCCATTTTTTTCTCTCCTTGTAGTTTATTATTTAAATGTTTTTGCGTATTGCTGCCTTCATTAAATTATCATATATTTTCTTATCTTCGGCAGAAAAACATACGAAGATTATTTTTTTGACTTTTTTTAATGTAAGGGCAGTTTCTTTTGCTGCATTTATGGCTGTTTCCGCTGCCAGCTTTTTCGGAAAGCCGTAAACGCCTGTGGATATGCAGGAGAAAGCCACTGTTTCGCAATCATTTTGTTCCGCCAGCATAAGCGAATTTACATAGCAGCTGCGCAGGAGGCTTCTCTCGCCATGGCTGCCTCCGTGCCATACTGGGCCGGCTGTATGTATCACATGCCTGCATGGCAGATTATATGCCGCGGTGATTTTGGCTTCGCCTGTGCGGCAGCCGCCCAGCTTGCGGCATTCTGCCAGCAAGCCAGGCCCGGCAGCGGCATGTATGGCGCCATCCACGCCCCCGCCGCCCAAAAGAGAGCAGTTTGCTGCATTCACTATGGCATCTGCCTTAATTTCGGTTATATCCCCTTGAATCGCAGATAATTCTGTCATGCTGATATTTTATAAAAACATAAAGCATCAATTCCCGCCGCTTGCGAAGCTAATTAATGTCATGGTTTAATCTATTAGCGGTTTTGCTCATACTTATCAAAGCCTGGTTTTCACATAGCTCTGTTAAAAAATTATGGGAGCGTTTTATGATTTATGATAGATTCTTGTTCTAATGTTTTTGCCTTATTTTAGAGCGATTTTCTTCTTATGCTGTGCTATAGCTGCGAGATTTAAGGGCATTTCGGATAAATCAGATTCAATAAATTTGTATTATTTAGATATATTCTTAAATTAAAAAATTCTGTTAAAAAGGTTTTTATTTTATGGCTAAGCAGCGGATTTCCCAAATTTTTCAAACACGCCTTTTAATATGTGCTGTTCTGGCTTTCATTGCCACTGCCGCTATGTTATGGCTTCTCCAAACTAATATGTCTAAAGAGAATGCAATTTCCATGCTGCGTCTGAATATTGAAGACATAAAGCAGGATATACGGGAAGCTTCAGACCATAATATGCTTGAAATAACCCATAAGGCATCATACAGGCTTACCCTTGCGGATAAAATAACGGATAAATTTTTGCGGCAGCTTTGTAAGGAATATGAAATTGCCGAAATAAATGTTATAAATTCAAAAGGAATAATAAGCCATAGCACTAATCCGAAATTCTTATCCTATGATATGGCAAATGGAAAGCAGTCTGCGGAATTTCTTGCCCTTCTTGACGGAAAAACAAAAGAAGTTGTTCAGCAGTATCAGCCGATTTCATACGATAATGCTATGTCAATGAAATATGCTGGAGTTGCTTTTTATGACGGCGGTTTTGTTCAGGTGGGATATGATGCGGAAAATTTCCAAAGGGATTTGTTAAGCCGCATTGAGCTTTCCGTGAGAAACAGGCATATAGGCAATAGGGGGTCTCTGATAATAGCTGATAAGAACTGGACTATCGTTTCGGAGCTGAATGATATTTCTAGGGAAAGCCTTTTAGGCAAAAATCTTGCTGCTTCCGGCTTGTGGCTGGACACTTCAAAGATTGCGCAAAACCAGGTTTTTGAAACAAAGGCATACGGCGAACAGTGCTATGCTCTTTTTCAGGCAGCGGAAGGTTATCACATAATAGCTTTAATGCCAAAAGAAGAAGTGGAAAGGCAACGCAATATTTCGGTGCTTATGATAAGCTCCATGGTATTCATAATTTTCTGTGCGCTGTTCACCCTTATATGGCTTCTTGTGAAACAAGTTGTCGTTGACAATATACACAAGTTAAACAATGCTCTTGTGAAAATAACAGGCGGCAATCTTAATGAAGAAGTGAATGTCAGGGACAATCTGGAATTTGACGAGCTTTCCACGGACATAAATTCAACTGTGAACACTCTTAAGAAATATATTTCCGATGCCGAGACAAGGATTGATGCCGAGCTTGCTTTTGCAAAAACAATACAGCATTCAGCTTTGCCTTCCGTTTTGTCGCCATATTTGGACAAGAAAGAATTTGAACTATGGGCTAATATGGTTACGGCTAAGGAAGTAGGCGGAGATTTCTATGATTTCTATTTATTAAGCGAGGATAGGCTAGCTTTCCTTATTGCCGATGTGTCAGGCAAGGGCATCCCGGCGGCTATGTTCATGATGACTGCAAAAACGCTGCTGAAGAGTTATGCTGAAAGCGGAATGGAAATTTCTGAAGTATTTACGCAGGCTAACAGAAAACTTTGCGAAAGCAATGAGGCAGGAATGTTTGTTACCGCATGGATGGGCGTGATTAATTTTAAGAACGGGAAACTTTCTTATGTGAACGCAGGGCATAACCCACCATTTATAAAGCGCAAAGATGGCACATTCCGCCTGATGAAGAGCCGGCCAGGCCTGGTTTTGGCCGGCATGAAACAAATAAAATATTCACATCGTGAAGAGCAGCTGCAGCCGGGAGATGAGATTTTCCTGTATACGGATGGCGTTACCGAGGCAGCAAATACTGAAGGAAAGATGTATGGCAAAGATCTCCTTGCCGAAACGCTAAACGGCATGGGGGAAGTTTCCGTGGAAAAACGCTGCGAAGAAGTGCTGAAGAACGTTGAAAAATTTGCTGGCGGCGCAGCCCAGTCAGATGATATAACTATGCTGTCTTTCAGATACTGCGGCCCTGGCGGAGAAGCGAAATTTGCCGGAGCTGGCAGTCAAGGAAAACATATTCCTGGAATTAAAGAGCCAGCATCTTCTGGATTAAATGAAAATGAAGAGGCTTGAATTTGGCATAGCCGGAAAATAAGCCCGTCAAGGATTAGTTTTTCAAAAATACAAGTTTCTGATTTAAGAGTTTTTAGCCGCCGCAAGGAAGAATTAGCCGGCAAGAAAAATTCAGCCGTTCAGATATTTTTGCGGTTGCGGGTAAAGCTGTGTTTAAGGAAAATAAATGCAGCGAACTCCAGCCGATTCATTCCGGCAAGGCTAAGGGCAACATTTTTGCGGCTGGCTGCTGTTTACTGCTGCAAAAATGGCGGTAGGGCATGAAAAAGCCCCAGTTATGCGCTGGGGCTTTTCAATCACAAATGCTCTGTTTTTTAGAACAGAATTTTTGCCATTATTCCTGCACTGCAGTTCTTGTCCGTATCCACAGGATTTCTTTCTGCATGATTGTAAATGTCATAAGAAGCGTAAAGATCCAATGCGAATTTTTCGGTAAACTGGTATCCTGTTTCCATGCGGAGAGCTATGTCGGTAGATTCCGGAGTGTCCGGCACGTACCTGGCAAGGATGTCCGCTCTTACGAGAAAGCCGTTAACCTTTGTCCATAAGCCGGCAAATGCCCTTCCCCATTCATGGCTTTTTGTTATCTGGTGAAGGTTTCTTGCATACTCAAGTCCAATGAAAGGCTTTACGTCCTGATCTTTCATGAAATCATAGCGGCCATAAAAATAAAGATTCTTGTCTTTGTCCATTTCCTCAGGCTTGCTTTCTGTATAATAAAGCTCCAGGTCAAGGCTGGTATTTTCAGCCGGCTCAAAAAAGTATCCAAGGCCTATGTCCCAATATCTTACTTCGTATTTTGCGGAGTTGTCCGGGTCATTCCATGTGTTTGAGGCATCAAGGAATAGTGTCCAGCTGGGATTTATGCCATAGTATATGGTCTCATTTAGGGTCTGCGATTCTGTCTTTATTCCGTTTTCAAGCTTGTTATTGCCAAATGTGAAAGAGGTTTTGGAAAGAACATGGCCCGGTGCTGGAGCATAGAACGGGTCAAGAACTTCTCCGGCCTGGGCAGCCATCGGGAGAGCGAGCAGTGAAAGGAGCAGCAGTTTTAAGAGTCTCATATATATCCTTCTTTTCTTGTTTGATTAAGCCATTGCTTAGGCTTTCATGTATTGTAGCACATTATTTCAATGGTTTGGATTTCTTAAGCATAAAGCCAGCAGGAAAACATAATCTGAAAGGCGGTTAATAATAACTGCCGTATCTGATTTGTCTGCTTCCCAGGCTGCTATTTCGCATAGCCGTATTTTTGTGCGCAGAAGGTGTGCCAGGGCTTCTGCCTTATTTGAGCCAGGGATAATAAATTCTTTTGGAGGAAATATTTTTTTATTTAAATCTTTTGCCTTCTTCTCTAGAATTTTTTGTTCTGAATCTGTATTCTCTGGCATTCCGGCTGTTTTTGCGGATATTTTCATTATGATTTTCTGTATAGCGCCTAGTTCTGCGCTGAAATCAGTTTCTAGGCCTGGCAAAGGCATTTGTCCTGTTTCAGCTTTTAGCATGCCGGCAATGGCATTGGCTTCGTCAAGCAATGCGTTTAGTTTTATTATCGGATGCGTTTTTGGCACTCTTCTGTTCCCTAACAGAGAAGTCATTCCATTATCCCCAGAACCTTGTCCGGGTTTAAAAAAAACATCTTTTTTTTCTTCATTGTTTTTATTGCTCATAGCCTAATTTTATCAAATAGCGGCTTAATGCCCATTATTTGTATAATTTTAATATATAGGAGTGACTTCAAAATGAAAGACAAAGTTGAAGCTGTAATCAATGAGCTTAAGCCTGCCTTGCAGGCTGATGGCGGAAACATAGAGCTGCTTTCCGTAGATGAGGCAACTGGCAAAGTTACGGTAAAGCTTGTTGGCCACTGCGGCACTTGCCCGCATGCCATGGCTACGCTGAAGAACTATATAGAAGCTAATCTTAAACTTGCCGTTCCTGAAGTGAAAGAAGTGGTGGCCGCTTAGTTTTCGCATTCTGTCTGCGGCGGACAGGCTTTAGGCCTTCCGCCGTTTGCTATGGCTTTTATAAATCTTCATAACCATTCCAGCTTTTCAGATGGCACGCTTCCCCCAGCGGAACTGGCTCGCATAGCTAAGAAAACAAATATAGAATTTTTCTCCCTTACGGATCATGACAATATGGATGGCTGGGAGGAAATGGAAAAGGCCTTGAAACAGGAGGGCATACATTATTGCTATGGCGTTGAAATCAGCTGCAGCCCCTATGAGAATTTGCATCTTTTGGGATATGGAATAAGCCCTAAAAATGAAAAATTCAGGGAAAAGCTGTGCGAGTACCGCTCCCGCAGGGCAGAACGCATAAAAGCTGTGCTAGCCTTGCTTAAAGGTCTGGGAATAGACATAAAGTTTGAAGATTTGCCAGTGCCAAAGGGAAAAACCGTTGGCAGGCCTCATGTCGCTGACATTATGAAACAGCGCGGCATAGTTTCAAGCAGAAATCAGGCATTTAAGCGTTATCTTGCTCCCGAAAAGCCGGCATATATTCCTCCGAACGGGCCGTCTGTAGAAGAGGCCTGTTCTGTGATACGGGCTGCGGGAGGCCTTCCAGTGCTTGCGCATCCCGGCTGCGTTATTTCTCATTTGGAACTTCAGAAATGGAAAGATGCCGGCCTTGCCGGCCTGGAGGCTTTTTATCCTACGCATAGCAATGCATTTACTAAGGAACTTATAAATCTTGCTTCCCGTTTCGGGCTTTTCATTACCGCAGGCATAGATTATCATGGGCCTGGGACAGACAGGGATAAAATGTATGGCTTTGAATATAAGGAAAATTATTTTTCCGAAATAAGCAGGCTTTTCTTATGAGAATAATAGCTCATCGCGGCGCATCTGCCTATGCGCCAGAAAATACTTTAGAGGCTTTTCGTCTTGCTATTGCCATGGGCTCTAAGGATTTTGAATTTGACATACATCGCACAAAAGACGGCGTTCTTGTTGTCAATCATAATTACTATGTGATAGACAGTTTAGAGAAAAAGCGGCATATAGCAAAGCTTTATTTTGCGGATCTCAGAAAAATAGATGTGGCGCATTATTTCATAGGCGCTGATTTCCATTGCGTTCCTTCAGTAGATGAAGTTTTGGAAGAGATTGGCGGCAAGGCAGAGTTGCTGAACTTTGAAATAAAGAATGACGGGAATATTTATCCTGGCATTGAGGAACAGCTGCTGAAAGCAATACGCAGCCATGGCTTATTTAAGAAAGCCCTGATTTCAAGTTTTGATTATGGCACGCTTGCCAGGATGCGCTCCGCATCTCCTGATATTGCGATAGGCCTGCTTGTAAGGCCATTGGGCTCCCTAATGGTAGCTCATTCTTTAAAAAAAGCGGAAGTCATAAAGGCGGAAAATCTTCATATTTCATATAAGAATGCCAGCTCAAAGAATATTTCCATGATAAGGGAAGCCGGCTTGCGCTGTTTTGTATATACGGTAAATGACAGGAAAACTGCCGAACGCATTAAGTCTGCTGGAGCTGACGGCATTTTTTCAAATTTCCCGGACATAATGGGCAATTGGGAGCTTAAGCCTTAGATCATGCGCAAAGCAAGCCTGGGGGATCTTTCCAGAGAGGATTTAGAAAGAGTGTTGCGCATAATGGGCGCAAAGACTTCCGCTGCCCCGTCAATATTTCTTAAATACTATAAAGGCCGGGAGGGGGAACTTAATTCCCTGTCTGTCAGGCTTTGGGAAAAAGTAATAGCAAAATATCCTCCAGCGCCAAAGCCTTCTGTTGAAAAGAGAGTTTCCGCTAAAGACGGCACAGTTAAATTTCTTCTGCGTTTTGAAGACGGCGCTCCGGCTGAGTGCGTGCTGTTGCATGGCAAAGACGGTAGGACAACCGCATGCGTGTCTTCGCAGTCCGGCTGCGCCTGCGGCTGTAAATTCTGCGCAACTGGCCGCTTGGGTTTTCGCCGAAATCTTTTCCCTTCGGAAATAATAGCCCAATTCCAGACAGTTCTAGCGGAGGCAGGGCATATAGACAGCATTGTCTTTATGGGCATGGGCGAGCCTTTTATGAACTGGGACAATGTGAAAAGAGCCATACTGATTCTTTCAGATCCTAAAGCTTTTGCTTTTTCTCAAGGCAAAATCACAGTGTCTACGGTGGGTATAATGCCCATAATAGAAGAACTTATTTCTTCTGACTTAAAAATAAAACTGGCTGTTTCCATAATAACATCATCTGATGAAAAAAGGGAAAAAATAGCCCCTATGCAGAAAGAATACCCGATTAGCCGGGTTATTTCGCTTGTCCGCCGCTATATTGCGGCAAAAAGAACACAGATTCTTGCGGAATACATTTTGTTTGAAGGGGAAAATGATTCCCTTGAGGATGCTGACAGCCTGATAGGGCTGCTGAATGGCGTGGAATGCCGGATAAATCTCATTCCTGTGAACAGAGGAAAACCGGAAGATGGCGTAGACCGCATAGCGCAGGCTAAGGCTTTTCAGCAGCGGCTTATGGATGCGGGATTCCGAACTTATCTGCGCCTTGAAAAAGGTGCCGATATATCTGCCGCGTGCGGCCAGCTTTCCGCTGGGAATTAGAT
>JAILAB010000016.1 GCA_024681855.1 Elusimicrobiales bacterium | reverse complement strand
CCTGTTCACGAATGAGACAGGCGAGCCGGAAAGCAATGCTGGGTCAACAATTATTCTTTTGCCGGATAATTGCAGCATGTATGCGGAATGGCCAAACCAGACCATATAATCCTTGTCTTCCGGCAGGCTTTTGAGATCAGTCCTTACCGAAGGCAAAGGCTCTTTAGGACTAAGGTTTGTGCGTTTCTCCGTTAGAAATTCCCACATTGTGCGGAAACCGCTTTTATTGCCTGTCATAACCTCCGTTGGCAGTTCGTTCTGAAACTGTCCGTTTTTGTAATTCGGGGATTTTTTTACCCTGGCAAGGCGTTCCCCCTGCGGATTGCGCCCAAAACTGGGCTGGTTAACAAATGCCGCAATGCCAATGGCTAATGCAATAAAAATGGTTAAGACAATCATACATGCTTTCTTTGTTATGCTCATAAACAATGCCGGATAGTAAACTGTCCCCGGCATTCAGCAGCTGCGGATTACAGTTCTTTTCCGCTTATATATTACAGCTGAATATGCCGGGGACGTTAGCTTTTATATTATTCCATTATTTTAGATTATCCTTAAAGAATTTCTCCATTCTGTCAAAGGGAATATAATTATTATCCCCTCCGTCGTAGAGATCGGTGTGATTCGCTCCGGGAACTATGTAAAGCTCCTTGTTCTTTCCTTTCAGTTTTTTGAATGCGTCCTCACCGAAATAGCGGGAATGGGCTTTCTCACCGTGAACAACCATAACTGCATTGCGTATCTCGCCGGAATAGGCCAAAATAGGCATATTCATAAGCGAAAGAGCGGATGTCTTGTTCCAGCCTTCGTTTGAATTGAGGGAACGTTTATGGTAGCCTCTCGGAGTTTTGTAATACGCATGGTAATCCTTAATAAACTGCGGAGCATCCTCAGGCAGAGGGTCAATAACGCCTCCGGCACGTTCATACGAACCATTTTTATAATCCCTTATCCGTTGGGAATTCATTGCCTGTTTAGCCGCATAGCGGGCATCCGCATTGTCTGCGGAATCATTGTAGCCTTTTGCCGTCACCCGTGTCATGTCGTACATGGTTGATGCGACCGTAGCCTTTATGCGTGTATCCATTGCTGCGGCATTTATCGCAAATCCGCCCCAGCCGCATATTCCTATTATGCCGATTTTTTCCGGGTCAACATTGTCCTGAATGCTTAGAAAATCAACGGCTGCGGAAAAATCCTCCGTGTTTATGTCAGGTGATGCGACATATCTGGGATGACCGCCGGATTCTCCGGTATAAGATGGGTCAAAAGCTATAGTAATAAAGCCCTTTTCCGCCATTTTTTGGGCATACAGGCCGGAGGACTGCTCCTTTACCGCACCAAAAGGTCCGCTTACGGCTATTGCAGGCAGTTTCCCCTCCGCGTTTTTAGGAATGTACATATCCGCCGCAAGCGTGATTCCGTAGCGGTTGATAAAAGTTATTTTCTTATGGCTGACCTTGTCGCTTTTTTCAAAGGTCTTGTCCCATTCCGTTGTCAGGTTGAGTTTTTCGGGTTTTATCATATCCTTGTCCTTGTTGCAGTCTGATGTGCAGCAGGCCGTACCGATAACAGGCATTGCCAGCAGCATGGCTATGGTCTTTAAATTCATTGTGTCCTCCAGATTTGATTGGCGGGAAAATCAGCAGCTATAAATTGCGGAAATTTCCTGTTTTGTCTCTATTAAAATTATAACAGAGAACACAAGTTATGTCAAATAGAAATAAGTTATATTTAGATATAACTTTTGGTTATAATTCCCATCACCCTTAATTCCTCTTCCGCAAAGAGTGATGGGAATAGCAATTGAGATGCTGGCACATATTCAGCATGCTGATACAAGAAAATATCCACAATTGCCAATTACTCATTGCTAACTGCTCATTGGAAACGCAGAAATAGAAACTTTTTCTGCGTTTCCTTATCAAAACCCCAGGCCATTTAGCCATTCGGCTATTTCCTTTTCGGCCTGTGTTTTTTCGTTCTGTGCTACGTGTCCGTATATGCCAAGACCTTCCCTGACAGTTGCTCCTGTCTTTGACATTCCCTGTGTGCCGCAGAATCCGCTGCCCTCATGCGTGGCAAATGGGATTATTGTCTTGCCCTTGAAATCATGCTTTTCAATGAATGTATAGACCGGCATGGGCTTGTCGCCCCACCACACAGGATAGCCTATAAAGACAGTGTCATAGTCCGCAAAATTTTTCACATCTGCTGATAATTCCGGGCGGGCATTGTCTTTCATCTCGTCCTTGGCATATTTTATAAGGTCTTTGTATGCTTTTGGATATTTGTCGTCCTTTGGCTTTATTTCAAAAAGCGTTCCGCCTGTCTTTGCCGCTATGATCTCGGCGGCTATCTCGGTATTGCCTTTGGATATTACGCCAACGCCATACTGTTCGCCTGTCCTTGAAAAGTATGCTATGAGTATTTTACTTTTTGTCTTGTCTGTCTGTTCCATTTTTGCTTCTCCTTTTGTCTGTTTTGCCTTGCCTTTTGACGCTTTAGGGGCGGCCTGTGCCGCTGTTAGGAATAAACCTAATACCGCAAATACTGCCAATGATAGAAATATTTTTGCTGTTTTCATGTTTGTTTTCTTTTATTCTTTCTGATCTGCCGGGTTCTGCATTTTTATTACCTTTGCAGGAACTCCCGCGGCTACTGCATAATCCGGGATATCCTTTGTAACCACTGCTCCGGCAGCGATTACAGCATACGCCCCTATCGTTACTCCGGGGCATACTGTTACATTCATTCCGAGCCATGCGTTCTTTTAACAAGGACCTTGCCATAGGTATACTTTGTATGCCTTTCATTGAAGTCGTGGTTTATCGTAGCAATGCGGCAGCCAGGCGCTATGGAAACTCCCTCCTCAAATTCTATTCCGCCGGAAGCACTTAAAATGGCAGAATGGTTTATAAAAACGTTTTTGCCGAATTTCACCCTGTTGCCGAAGTCGCATATAAAAGGAGTAAGTATACGCACGTCATTAAGTTTTCGGCCAAAAAGTTCTTCAAGATCCGCAACATAAGAAGTGTCATCAGGCATTTTTGCATTTGCCTTTGCGCATAATGTGCGGGAACGCATCATTTCCTCAACCGCCTCCCTGAAATACGGTTCACGTATGTCGGTAGGGCCGCCTTTGTCCATCAGTTCGTAAACATATCCTTTCCTGTATTCCATGCCGTTCTCCTGTTTTTTAGTTTGCTTTATACTCAATGAACTTTCCAGCCTCCTATCATTTTGACAAATTCCGGGTCAAAGTGGTTCACTATTTCGCTGTGGTCCAGGTCCAGTGCGGACATTTCCTTCATATCCTCATCGCTAAGTCTGAAATCCCAGATTGACATATTCTGCTCCATTCTGTCCTTATGCACTGATTTCGGTATTACGACAACTCCTCTCTGAATATTCCACCGGAGAATTGTCTGTGCCGGGGTTTTGCCGTATTTAGCACCTATTGACATTATCATCGGGTTCTGAAATATGCCATGCTTTCCTTCCGCAAACGGTCCCCATGCCTCTGGAACAACACCGAGTTCCCGCATTGTCTTTATGGCTTTTTCCTGCTGGAAGAATGGATGCAGCTCCACCTGATTCACCGCCGGTCTTACCCTGTTGTGCATACAGAAGTCCATAAGAACGTGCGGATACATATTGCATACGCCTATCGCGCGTATTTTGCCGTCGCCATACAGCTTTTCCATTGCCCTCCATGAGCCATAATAATCACCCATAGGCTGATGAATAAGATAAAGGTCAAGATAATCAAGTCCGAGTTTTTTTATGGATGCTTCAAAAGCAGCAAGTGTTTCTTTTTCCCCTGCATCCTGAACCCATACCTTTGTGGTTATGAACAGATCTTCCCTCTTTACAGTCCCGTCGGAAATTTTGGCTGCTATTGCCCGGCCTACGGCTTCTTCGTTCATATATGCTGCAGCAGTATCTATAAGCCGGTATCCGCATGATATTGCGTCCTCAACGGCCTTTTGCGTCATACTGCCATCAGGAACCTGAAAAACGCCAAAACCCTCCATGGGCATTTCTATTCCATTGTTTAATTTTATAAATTCCATTTTTCTCTCCTTTTTGTGGAAAAATTTTCCTTTACAATTAAATTATAACAATGTAAAATTAGCATTGTACAATAGAACTTTTGCATTGCACTATAACTTTTACACATACTGAGAACCTTATGCTTGAAACATATATGATTCAGCAGTTGGCCACATTTGCCGAAGAGGGCACACTGTCCGCAGTAGCGGAAAGACTGCATATTTCGCAGCCTGCAATAAGCAGGTCAATGGCAAAAATGGAAAAAATTATAGGCGTACCGCTTTTTGAAAGGACAAAAAACAGCATAAGGCTCAATTCTTTCGGAATGCTTGCCGCCCGTCATGCAGGAATAATCCTGTGCGCACAGGAGGAAATGCTCCGCGCAGTCAGGGAGAAATACAGACGCAGCAGGACATTCTCTTACGGGGCTATCGCGCCTGCCCCGGCATGGGAACTGAGTCCAATCCTTTCGCAGATATACCCGGGAATGACAGTTTCCTACGAGCTTCAGGAGAAAGAGGAACCTCTTTTAAAAGGCCTTGCCGAGAAACGTTATGACATCGTAGTTCTGCTGAATCCGGCAAAAGATGAAAATTATTTTTGCAGGCCTTTCATAAGGGAATGTTTAAGCGTTCTTCTGCCTAAAAAACACCGTCTCGCCGCAAGAAAGGCAATATGGCTTAAAGACCTTGCAGGGGAGAAAATACTCATACATGACAAAATCGGTTTCTGGTATTCAATGGTACGCCGGAAGATACCCGGAGCTGTTTTTCTGGAGCAGCCGGAACTTGCCTCATTGCTTGAGATTGTGAAAAACTCTCATCTGCCCTCTTTCATAACTGACATTTCCGAACAGAAACTGCATACACCTGTACCCAAAGACAAAACAGCAATTCTGCTTTTGGACGAGGAGGCCTCCGCCAGATTCTACTGCGTATGCCGGGCGGGAGATGCCAGCCGTCTTTCCGCCGTTTTCTCTGCCATAGATAATCTGATAGGAAGAAAATGATTTTTTCTTAGTTTCCGTATTGCAATCCATATCAAATTATTGCAGAATTATTAGTGTAGATTTTTGCAATTAATTGCAAAATCAACCAGTACAGGATAAACAACCCATCCACGGCGTACCGACGACAGCGGAATTATAACCATGGGAGTAATTGATTTCCTGCTGAAAGAATGATTTTCTGTATTGGCTAAACAGACAGAATAAGCTAAATATTAATGTAAATCAATCAATTTTCACAGCTGGAATGGTTTTCCAATCATTGTCCTTGGTTTCGTACTGATATATTCCTGCTTTCCTAAAACACTTGTCTTTTGGAAGTTTTATTTCTTCGTTGTCGTAAAACGCCTGATTCTCATCTCCCAGAACAAGCATTAATTTGCCTTCCATAGCGGACATGGCCATATCTGCCATATCAATAACACCAGACAAAAAACCTAAATCCTTATCTAATTTAATTTTTTTGTTTAGCTGAACCGCAAGGGCGGCATTAAGAGAAATTACCTGAATTACCTTAGCATTATCCGTGGTAATACATTCTCCCTTTTGTTCCAATAATTCAAGACCGTCTAAAGCATCTTCATCTCTGTTTTCCAAAGCAAACTGGAATATTAACAATGCAATAATTCCGCATATAAATCCGCCGACAAAGATAAGAATGTTTTTCTTCATATAATTTCCCTAAATAATGAACATAACTTTATTAATATTCTAACAAAATTTAAGGTTTAATGGTCATTTTGGTTAGTGGTATTTGTTTTTTAGACGGAAGTTTTTCCCCAGCTTGCCTTAGTTATGCTATATAGTTATAATTTACAATTAAGTATACGGTATGGTTATAACTTGTTTTAATGAGCAGTCAGAAATGGCAAATCGGAGCAAACACTATGGAAATAAGGACGCTGAAATTTTTTACTGAAATGGCAAAGGAAGGCAGCATAAGCCGTGCGGCGGAAAAACTGCACATAAGCCAGCCGGCAATGTCAAAGCAGCTGAAAGCCCTTGAAAGGGAAATTGGGAAAAAACTGTTCGAGCGTACGAATTACAGCATAAGGCTTACGGAAGCCGGAGAATTCCTGCGACAAAGGGCCGAGGACATTCTGGATCTTGAAAAGAAAACATCTGACGAGCTTCAGCATCTGGATGCCATTCCCGGAGATATTTACATAGGCTGTGCCGAATCGGAAGGAATAAAATATTTCGCAAAAGCCGTAAAGGAACTGCAAAGCAAATATCCGCAGATATGCTGCCATCTGCACAGCGGAAATCACGAAGATGTATCATACCGTCTTAAAAGAGGCCTGCTGGATTTTGCAATCATAACAGGAATAAATGACATTCCCCAGGGCATGGGCTGCATAGACCTGCCTTTTCAGGACAGATGGGGTCTTATAATGCGTGAGGGCAGCCCTCTTGCAGCAAAAAAAGAACTTGAAATGAAAGACCTTCTAAAAATTCCCCTTATATGCTCCGCACAATGGATAGAGCATGGACTGAAAAAAATGTTCGGCAAAAACGCAGGCAAGGTCAATATTGTTGCGACATACAATCTTGCATACAATGCGGCGGTAATGGTCAAAGAAAACATAGGCTATGCCTTTTCCTACGACAAACTGGTATATACAGGACAGGGCAGCGGACTGTGCTTCAGGCCGGTAAAAAACACTCCCAGTCCAAAACTGCGTTTTGTATGGATAAAGGGACAGCCGCATTCCCGTGCCGCCTGCCTGCTTATAGAGGAAATGGAAAAAGCCTGCACATCAAAAATATAAATAAATAATAATGAAAAGACTATGTTAATCTGCCTTGCAAAAGCAAAAACAGACAGATAATATCGGAACTGTTTTATTACAAATAAAAAATAAAGATAGACCTTGCCGGAATGCCTTTCAGCAAATTACAAAAACACTAGCATAATATATGGAATAATCACGAAAAGAAACTTATAACAAAACTTTCGTACAATACACGCTATGGGTGTTTCTGTTTTTTGCTGTCAGTCAGTTTTAATATTATTCATCATCTTTACTGTCATTAAAAAACAGTCCTGAGAACAGGCTAAAATTAATATAATCATCAACAATGTCATGACTGCCGTGATTATATCCATCTCCACAGCAAGAGCTGTCATGATCTGAATCGCTGTCAAACAGTTCTCTGAATATTAAATAGTCAAAGAAAGAAGGTTTTTCCTCTTTGCCCAGCAGTTTTCGGAATATATAGAAATCAAATAATCCCATAATCTAATCTTAACAGGTATTTCGCTTTATGTCAATATTTTTCTCCCGTCGTGCTTGCAATATTAATTAGCGCATATTCAGACATCTTGATTTTTATAAAAATTTCTTGCTATAATATTTTATGTAGTCAGATATGCAGCTTGACGGGCGTATAGCTCAGCTGGGAGAGCGCTTGCATGGCATGCAAGAGGTCAGGGGTTCGATCCCCCTTACGTCCACCAGATTTAAAAAATGCAAAAACCGCAACAGCAGTTGCGGTTTTTTATTCGCTTTTTTTATTATGGTTCTCTTAAAGAAAAGTATTGATAAAATGCAATTATAAAGTCCGCAAATATTACTTCGTCGTCCAAAACCTGTTTCAGGACATCTTTAATACGCAGAGATGCTGAAATAAATTCAGCATGACGGTAAAACTCTAACATCAATAATCTTCTTATAGCAGTACGGTATGGTTTATGCAAAGCGCTTATTATATCAAAACAACTTTTCAGGCCTGCATATATGAGCAAATAGAATGAATTACAATTCTAAGGATATAATGTCCTGTATTGTTTCCCTGCGGCGCAATAGCCGCATTTTTCCATTTTCCAGGATGACTTCCGCCGCACGCGGGCGTGAATTATAATTTGAGCTCATGGAAAACCCGTATGCGCCGGCGGACAGAATAGCAATTAAATCTCCGCCAGAGCTTTCCGGCATTGAAATGTCATGAGCAAAATAATCCCCGCTTTCACATATAGGGCCCGCCACTTCAAATGCCTGACCGGAAATAATATCTGCTCCGCCGCCAATGAAAGGTTCTGCCTGGCCGGCATCTTTTTTTATCAAGGCAACAGGATGCTTAGCGCCATAAAGAGAAGGACGAAGGAAATCATTCATTCCACCGTCTGTAATGAGATACTTTTTGCCGCCATTTTCTTTTTCATAAAGAATTTTTGTTAGAAGAATTCCGCAAGGAGCTGCTATTGACCGGCCCGGCTCAAGAATAAGTTTTTTCCCACGTGCCAAAAGAGGCTCTGCCGCCTTGCGCAATCCATCAGGGGAAGACATTTCGCAGCCTTCGGCTGCGCCCCAGCCGCCGCCAATATCGGCATATTCCGGGGATATTCCGAATTCTGCCAAACGGTCCAGGAAAGCAGTCATACGCTTCACTGCGAGAATAAATGGCTCAGCAGAAGCAATCTGTGAGCCGATATGGAAATGCACAGCGGCGGCTGACAAAAATTCCGATTTGGACGCATAAGCATACATTGCAAATGCCTCATCTGGAGAAACTCCAAATTTACTGCCTGCCCTTCCTGTGCTTATATATGAATGAGTATGCGGGTCTACGTCGGGATTAATCCTTACCGAAAATCTTATCTTTTTTGCAAGCCTTGCGGCAATTTTCTCTATAAGCTTTAATTCCTCAAAAGATTCAGCATTTATAAAAAGTATGTCTTCATTAATGGCATATTCCAGCTCTTCTTCCGTTTTTCCCACTCCGGAAAATATTATTTTATTATGAGGGAAACCCGCTCTCAATGCACGAAACAGTTCCCCACCGCTAACCACATCAGCGCCAAAATCTTTATCAGCAATAATTTCGCATAAGCCTCGGCAAGAATTTGCCTTCATGGCATAACAAAACAATACATCTGTCCCAGAAAAAGCCCTTATATATGTATCTGTCTGTTTTTCAAGAAGTTCTCGCGAATATATAAAAAGAGGCGTGCCGAAACGCGCAGCTGCATATTTCATGGCTTCACAAGGGAAATATGAAAGAAGGCCGTTTTTCATAAAATATTTTCTGATTTTGAAATGGAAGATACTATGGAAAAAGAGCCATGAGCAACTCCCTTAACTGCCCTTAAAGAATCTGACAAAGCCTGAAGTTCTTCTGGAAGCCCCATGGCCGTAATAACCAGCATGGCAAAGCCTTTTTTAATGAAAACAGTCTGCATGGAGCAAAGCTTCTTCATATTGCATTCAAGAATTTTTTCCAATTCCGTCACAGGGCTTTTTTTCCCTGTCTCGTAAATAATGGAAATTGCGGCTATGCAGGAACTGCCATCCTTGAATTCTCTTTTTACTATGGCGCGCCGTATAAAATCGGCCATAGCCTGCGAACGGCTGGGATAGCCGCGCTCAGACACAATGCTGTCTAATTTTTCAAGAAGTCCGTCTTCAAGGCAAAGAGTAAAACGATCCATATATGTATTAAACAAAATAAATTGGCAATTAGTATAATCTAATTATGGCTATGTTAGATTTTTTTGGAAATGCGGCATGCAATTTCATGATATATTCCTCTTTCTTCATATTTATTGTTTTTCTTGCATTTATGCGGATAATGAACATGGCAGCCGGGAAAACCTGCCATGCAAAGCTGAATAAGGCAAATTTCTATTTTCTGCTAGCATATATAGCAATAGGACTAACCTGTCTTTGCCGTTCGTTCAGCTGGCACTTGGCAGCGGCTTTTGCCGGCGGAATATTCCTTTTCATAACTTTGCAGCAGATTTATTTCATGGCTCTTGTAGGGCTGGCTAAAAAAAGCGTTTCCGTTACGATTGTAGAAGCAGCTGAAGATTCAAACGGAATAGAAGAGAATAAACTCACTGAGAAATTCTCAGGCAATGCGGATGCCGTGCGGCTAAACAGGCTGGAGCAGATGAAATTCCTAGGGCTGGCTACGGAACAAAAAGGGAAATACATAATAACAGGAAGAGGAAAATTTTTTAATGCCTTGGGAAATATCATATTAAAAATATGGGGACTGGAAAGATTATGAGCATTTTTGCAGCAATTTCCCCCTCCAAAGCAATGCTTATTTCAGTATGCTGGTTTTCCGCGGGCGTAATGATACACCTGATAATATGCCGCCTCACAGGAACGCAAAAATATATGGTCAAAGGACTTGCTTTTGGCCTGCTGTTAATGCTGTGCCTGCTGGCAAGCCAGGCTTATTTAAGAAGCATAAACATCGCCGTTCTGTATTATACATTCACGCTTTGGCTGGCATATATGATGTTCTTCGTGAACCTGCTTAATTCAGTTACTTTAAAAATGCTGGATTTTCTCAACAGAAAAGGCGGAACATTAAACGCAAAAGATTTTTCCGTAATATTCGGCGGAAACATGGGAATAAATTCCCGTCTGAAAGCCATAAAAAGAAATGGCTTCCTTGATGAAAATGCCGGCAGGCTGCATATAACCCGCAAGGGGAAGCTGCTTACATCCATAATAAGGCTGCTGCGCAGGGTAATAGGCATAACAGAAGCAGGATAGAGCTATATTTCCATTAACAGAAAGCATATCTCTAAAACATATTAGCTATTGGCTCTTTTAAAGAAAAGTATTGATACAATGTAATTATAAAGAACTCAAATATTACTTCGTCGTCCTGAACTTGTTTCAGGACCTCTTTAAGCCGCAAAGATGCTGAAATAAATTCAGCATGACGTAAAAACTGTAAAATCAATAACTTTCTTATAAAGAGCATTGCTATTTTAAATAGACGCTGTTGTATATAAGCATTGACAGCAAAAAAAGCAATATGCCATGATATAACATTTTTCCTGCGGTTAGGCACTGCGCCCGCAAGCACGAGAAAAGCCTTTGAATAAAGAAGAAGCCTGTATTATCAGGCTTCTTTTTTATCTTCATAATAGCAAAAGGCGCTATCTGCGTTTATTTTTTGCTTAAGTATTCGTCTATGGCCTTTGCCGCTGTCTTGCCTGCACCCATGGCTGAAATCACCGTGGCTGCGCCGGTAACAGCATCTCCTCCGGCATATACGCCCTGGCGGCTCGTTAGGCCTGTTCCCTCTTCCACTATTATTCCGCCATGCTTATTCACTTCAAGCCCTTTGGTTGTGGACTTTATCAGAGGGTTAGGAGAAGTGCCTATGGCAATAATCACCGTATTAACCTCAAGGTCAAACTCGCTGCCTGGTACAGGCACCGGGCGGCGGCGGCCTTTCTCATCAGGTTCGCCAAGCTGCATTTTTATGCACTTAATTCCTGTAACAAAGCCGTTTTTAGGGTCACGGCGGTCATCAGGATTATTATAGCCATATATTTCAACCGGATTATTGAGAAGGCGGAAATCCACGCCCTCTTCTTTTGCATGCTCAACTTCCTCTCTGCGGGCCGGCAGCTCTTCCATGCTGCGGCGGTACACAATGTAAACATGCTCCGCGCCAAGGCGCAGGGCTGTGCGCGCGGCATCCATGGCCACGTTTCCGCCGCCTACCACAGCGACTTTTCCGCCTTTCATTATAGGCGTAACAGGATTGTCCTTATATGCCTTCATCAGATTGGAACGCGTAAGGAATTCATTGGCTGAATAAACGCCTTTCAGAGATTCGCCAGGAATGCGCATAAAATTAGGCAAGCCTGCGCCGCTTCCAACAAAAACAGCTTCATACCCCTTCTCAAAAAGCTCATCTATGGTAAGAGTTTTGCCTATAATGATATTAGTTTCTATATCTACACCGAGAGCCTTGAGATTCTCCGCCTCCTTGCGAACTATGGCTTTAGGCAAGCGGAATTCCGGAATGCCATATACGAGCACTCCTCCGGCGGTATGCAGTGCTTCAAAAACAGTAACCTTATAGCCTTTGCGCGCCAGATCCCCTGCGCAAGTAAGGCCGGAAGGGCCAGAGCCTACAATAGCAACCTTATGGCCATTAGATGCAGGTATTTCAGGCTTGCCGGAATAATGCTCATTGTGCCAGTCTGCCACAAAGCGTTCCAGGCGGCCTATACCTACGGATTCTCCCTTAATACCCCTTACGCATTTACTTTCGCATTGAGTTTCCTGCGGGCAAACCCTGCCGCATACAGCAGGAAGTGAAGAAGTGCGGCTTATGACCTGATATGCCGCTTCAAAATCGCCTTCCTTCACCTTAGATATAAATTCAGGTATGCGTATGTTCACAGGACATCCGCTAGAGCAGGGCATGTTTTTGCAGTTCAGACAGCGCAAGGCTTCATCAATAGCTGTTTCTTTATCATAGCCGGTTGCCACTTCGCTAAAATTATGCGCGCGGACTTTCGGATCCTGCGCAGGCATAGGGTTCTTTTTAGGATTCATGTTCAATTTTGGCATAATTTAATTCACCTCAACGCTTACTTTGCAGCTGCTGCCGCATTGGCTTTATTAAGAAGATTGCAGGTCTCCTCATAGGCATGCTTTTCAAAATCACGGTACATCATGCCGCGGCTCATGGCCTCATCAAAATCTACTTCATATCCATTGAAATCCGGGCCGTCCACGCATGCGAATTTAGTAATTTTTTTGCCGTCCTGATTAAGCGTGAGACGACAGCCTCCGCACATGCCTGTCCCGTCTATCATTATAGGATTCATTGAAACAATGCATGGAATGCCTGTAGGCTTTGTGGCAGCAGCCACGAATTTCATCATTATAAGCGGGCCTATGGCGATAACCTGGTCATATCTCTCCCCTGCAGCAAAAGCTTCATTCAACGGGACGCAGACATTGCCATGGCGGCCATAAGAACCGTCATCCGTCATAATATGCAATGTCTTAGAGCAGGCCTTGAATTCATCTTCAAGTATAAGCAGGTCTTTTGAGCGGAAACCTATGACAGAGGTAACTTCACAGCCCAGCTCATTCAGTTTCTGGGCTATAGGCAATGCTATGGCACAGCCTACGCCGCCTCCGACAACGCACACTTTTTTAAGACCTTCTAAATGTGTCGGTACGCCAAGAGGGCCGGCAAAATCCTGTATGCTTTCTCCAGCTTTTTTGCTGTTCAGCAGGGCAGTTGTCGCTCCGACTATCTGAAAAATTATCCTTACCGTGCCTTTTTCCCGGTCATATCCGGCAATGGTCAGCGGTATTCTCTCGCCTTCCTCATTCACGCGCAAAATAATGAACTGGCCAGGCTGGGCCTTGGCAGCCACAAACGGGGCTTCTATGTCCATAAGCGTAACAGTAGGATTAAGGCTTTTCTTGTTTACAATCTTATACATACTCACCTCTCTGAAAAAATAAAAAATTGAAATATTGCTTAAACATTAAAGAATAAAAAATTTGACATAACAGACACAATGAAACATGTTTTTTAACTGTTATGCCAATAATTTCATTATATATATTTTTATTCTTATGTCAAAAGAAAGAAAGCCGGCATTTTTATCTGCCGGCTTTCAGTATTTATCCAGTTTTTAAGGAGGAAATATTTATTTATACGGATTTGCAGTCATGCTAAGCAGATAGACAGCGGCATTTATGTTCTTGCTTACAACAGAATCTATTTCAGAGGCTGACGGATAGAAATTTCTTCCGTCCAGCTCAAAAGTAAAAGCAAGAACGCCATGAGCTTTGTATGCCCAGTCGCAGCTGTCTCCGCTTGACACATACAGATCGCTGGATTTTCTGTTTATATAACCGGTAAGCTCAGCCATTTCATTGCCTATTTTAATGAAAGCCTTTTTATCCTTTTCCGAAGGCACTTCATCATAAGTGCCGCCATAAGGGTAAAGTATCTGTTTGCCGTATGTGTGATAGCTTATATGAGTTTTAATATTAGGATGGGCAGCAAAGAAACTGCGTATAGCCTTTGCCTCCGGTTCAGAAAATGCTGCTTTTCCGCAATATGTGTCTGTGCGCGGATTATTGGAAGATCCGTACTTGCACCAGAGAAAATCATAATTGCGGTTAAGATCTGTTCCGAATGAACCGTCAGAATTTCTGCTCATATTCTTGCGGTACATATGATATCGTCCGCCAGATATGTCATATTCCACTCCATCGGGATTAAGCATTGGTATTATAAAAATATCCAGGGAATCCAGATATTTTTTGATTTCCGGCCTATTGCGGTTATCCATAAGCCATGCCGCAAGCAAAAGCGGGACTTCATTTGAAAGATGTTCTCGCGCATGATGATTTCCGAGAAAAAAAGCTCCAGGTTTACTGCTGGCAGTCATGCCTTTTGCATTAGTATTAAAACGGAGGCACCATATATCGCGGCCTTCCACTGTTTTGCCAATTGAAAATATAGAGGCAATATCTGGATTTTTTGCCGCAATCGCCTGCATCAGCTCAGAAGTCTCTTTGTAATTATGATATGCGGAATCGTATGAAGGGAAATCCCTTGCTGCCGATATTGCGCGGAAAGAAGCAATAAGGCCTTCTGATGAAAGAGCCCTTAAAGTATCAGCTGCGGCAAAACCTGACACCGAACCCGAATTAATTTCTACTATATCCAGGCCCTTTTCAAGCAAAGCAGTGCGTTCCCTGCTGTTTGACGCAGATGCTGTAACCCAATAACGGCCTGAATCACTCTGTTCAGGCATAACAGATTTAACAGTTTCCGGAGCAGAAGGAACAGGAACAGAAAGCTCAGCTCTTCTTTCAGGGCTTATCTGCCGCAACAGTTCGCTATATGATGTGTTCATAGCCTGAGCAGCAGAAGGCAAAAGCAAAGCAGTCAAGAGAAAAACAAGATATTTCATCATTCTATCCTCAAATATATGGCAAAAAATTAAATGCCGCCTATACTTATTTTATATTATTTTAATTTTATAGCAAGTCTCTAAGGCCCATTCTTAAATAGGGACTTTTGGCCCATATCTTCCAAATCAAAAAATTACCGGATTTTTCATAATCATTTCTGCTTTTTCTTGTTTTTGCTGCCCCCATTGCCAAAGAACAATCCCATGCCGTTATTTTTGGTCTTCAATTTCGGCATTTCAGTTTGCGTCCTGGCAGCATTGCCGCTGGCAGGCGGCTTAGAAGAAGAATCATTACTGTCATGCAATGTTTTTTTATCTTCCTTTTTGGAATTTTCTTTCAAGCCGCGCGGAGTTTCTTCAAAGGAATCTGTTGTAAACGTATATATTTCTGTTCCCTGCTGTTTCCAGCAGTCCCTGGGAAGGCCAGCTTTCTGCTGGCATAGCTCTCCCATGAAGGAATCGCGGTCTGGAATCTGTTTCCAAACCTGCGGAAGAAATAAGCCGCTATTCATGCCGCGCTTAATCAGAACACCATGTTTTTGAGGAATAATATTCTCCCAAGAATCGGGATTCATTCTAGAAAGAACAGAAAGCTCTATTTTAATCTTATCCAGCTCTTCTATGCGCAATGGCTGAAAACGCCTATCCCGGAATGCGGCAGAAACTGCCCCATACCTGACAGCATCATAAATGCCCATCTGAGGCTGAACAGTGCCAATGCAGCCGCGCAAATTTCCATTCTTAGTAAGGGTAACAAAAACCGCGCCAGGAAGATTCAGCTTAGGATTTTTAATTGCCGCCGGATTGTCTTTATTTTCAAAATAATCCTGCAATGTCCTTCTGGCTTCGCTAAGAAGGAATTTTTTCTCCTTCCCGTTAAGCTTATTCTGCGGAGGCTGCCCGGAACGGAGAAACCAGCCGTTCATATACCCTACCACTCTGCCTGGGGATTTTGCCGCCGGGTGCTGGCGATGCGAATCAGTAACCTTGCCAAGCTTAAAGCTTTTTGCCCCTAAAAGCGCAGAAGACTCCAGGCCCAAAAGCAAGGCAGTTTCTCCGCAAGCAACAGTCTGAAGGCCAGGGATTTTTTTCGCCATAAGAATCCTAGAAGTCATTCTTATAAAGTCCGAATTCATTGTCTTTACGGATTCGGCAAAAGCCTCATCTGTATATTTGGCATTAACAGTATCGGTATAGTGTGACAGATCGGTAGATATGACAATAAGGACTTTTCGCCCTTTAAGTTCAGCCGCAAGAGCCTTTGCCATGCGTTTCACTTCGGCATCGCCGGCATAATTCAAAGTCATCGCAAGCAGCTTAAACGGCTTTTTCAGCTTGCGCTGCAGGAAAGGCAGTTCAACCTCAATGCCATGCTCGCGCTGATGCGCTTCAGGGAAATTTTCAAATAAGGGCTCTTTTATCATCAGGCTTGCCGCAAGCTCCCTGTCTGTCTCAATTCTGCCAAGAGGCGTTTCATAATCATCTGCTGCGAGCAACCCTGCGCCTTTTACTCCATGCGTATGGCCTGTGCTCATGACTACAACCAGGTCATAGGACTGATTTATGGCAGAGAAGGCTTCTCCGGCCAGCCTGCCTGAAAACACATATCCGGCATGAGGAACCACAACCGCAGTAATGCCGCTGATATGTTTTCTTCCATTTTTCAAAGTTTCATCAACAAAAGCCGCAAGCTCTTTTTTGTCTGCAGGATAAAAAGTGCCAGCAACTGCCATCGGCCTGGCATGAAGTTCAGAAACCATAATGCCCCCTATGATAAAAGCTGAAATTATTTTAGATAGGATTTTCATCTGCCGCTCCTGATAATCTCATCTCATTTGCCTATTGTTTCTAATATTTTCCCTGATTTCTCCCAATAACAGGTTTTACCATGCGTCAGTTGTATAAGCTGAGCAAATAACAAAAATTTTAACCGTTTAAACTATAAAAAAGCAACTGCCTCTAAAACCCAGCTGCCTCCGCATTAACAAATTAAGCTAATGACATAAAAGCTAATTGGAGAAAGCTCACATATTAGCATTGGACGGGATTTCCCGGTCTTTATAGAACTCTTTTATATAGTTCCATATTTCTCTTGCCGAATCGGCAAACTTAAAGAGGTTAAGATCATCTTCGGAAATATAACCCCACTTAAGGAAATTTTGAAAGTTAATTACATCATTCCAGAATTCTTTACCAACAAGTATTATTGGAATGCTCTCTTTTTTTGCCGTCTGAACTAAAGCAAGAACTTCAAAAAGTTCATCCATTGTGCCAAAGCCGCCAGGGAAGACAACCAAAGCGCGAGAATATGTTACAAAAACCATTTTGCGTATTGCAAAATAGTGAAACTGAAAGCAAAGCTCAGGAGTCACATAAGGATTAGGCTTCTGTTCATGCGTGATGTTTATATGAAGCCCTATATTCTTAGCTCCGGCATCATAAGCTCCGCGATTGGCAGCTTCCATAATGCCGGGTCCTCCTCCAGTGACGACCATAAGCTTTACTCCAGGCCGCACTTCCTCTTTACCAACGATATTAGCAAACTCCCTTGCTATATCATAAAACTTAATGGAGGCTTTCATCTTTTCAGCAGTCTTAAGCTGCTCTCTAAGCACAGGATCAGAGGTATTAGCTTTCAAGCCATTCTCTATTTCTTCAATATTTTTTTTAAGCTGCTCAGCATCTCTTGCGCGAGCGCTGCCAAATACAACTACCGTTGATTTAACTCCAGCTTCTTTAAGAAGCAGGTCTGGCTTTAGAGATTCCAGCTGCAGCCTAATTTGCTGAAGCTCGCTGCGGGCCAAAAATTCCGAATCAGCGCTTGCATCTATATAAGACTTATATTGCGCCTCATTTGATTTTTCAATGCCCATACTGATAAAACCCTCCGAAAAGTTATTTTTTCAGGGACTTAAGCCATTCCTCTGCCTTATCAGCCATTGTCTCCGAAGTAAGGCCAAGTTCCTCGTACAGTTCATCTGCCTTGCCATGCTCAACCCATGCATCTGGGATGCCGAGGCGCAAGACATTTGCTTTCTTTCCGGCAGAATTGAAAGCCTCAATTACTGCAGAGCCAAAACCTCCGGCAAGCGAATTATCTTCTACTGTAACAATGGGCATGGAAGACAGTTCCTGCAACAGCTCAAAATCAAGAGGCTTTATGAAACGCATATCAGCAACTCCGGCATCAATCCCTCTGGCTTTTAGTATCTCGCAAGCCTTTTCAGCCGGGTGAACACGATTGCCTATTGCAGCAAAATTAATATCCTTACCTTTGGAAATGATTCGGCCTTTGCCAAAAGGAAGAATTTTAAGATCTGGATCCAGCGGCACTCCAAAGCCCTTGCCGCGAGGATAGCGCAGCACAACCGGCTTATCCAATGACAAGGCTGTAGCTAGCATATGCTGCAGCTCATTCTCATCGGCAGGAGCCATGCATGCAACATCCGGCAGCATACGGAATAATGACATATCAAATACGCCATGATGAGTTGGCCCGTCTTCACCGACTATGCCTGACCTATCAAGGGCTATAACCACCGGCAGCTTCTGCAAAGCTATGTCATGCATAACCTGGTCAAAAGAACGCTGTATGAAAGACGAATAAATAGCGCAAACAGGTTTTTCGCCGTCAGCAGCAAGGCCTGCTGCAAAAGTTACGGCATGTTCTTCCGCAATGCCGACATCATAATATCTCTTAGGGAATCTGTCCCTGAACTTATCAGTGCCAGTTCCTTCAGGCATTGCGGCAGTTATGGCGCATATTCTGGGATCTTTCTCGGCAAGGCGAACTAAAGTTTTACCAAACACAGACGTGAAAGATGGAGGCTGCGGAACGCCAGGCTTAATAAATTCTCCTGTAGCCGCGTCAAATTTTCCAGCGCCATGATAGGCCGTAGGCTTTTCCTCTGCCGGATCATAGCCATATCCTTTTTTAGTTACGACATGAAGAAGCACAGGGCCTTTCAGGTCTTTCACATAGTTAAGAGTCTCTACAAGATCTGTTATATTATTGCCATTCACAGGGCCATAATATGTAAAACCCATTTCCTCAAAAATCATTCCTGGCAGGAAAAGAGCTCTTGCCCTTTTTGCCGCCTTCAAAGCATTTTTGCCCCAGAACTGAAAACGATTAAGGAAGAGTTCCACCTTGCGGCCAGCATCCTGCACGCGGCCCAATGTCATAGCTTTAGTAAGAAGATTGCCCAGCCTGCCCACGCGCTTTGATATGAACATCTGATTATCATTAAGCACTACCAGCATATTAGTGCGCATTAATCCAATGTTCTGCATGGCTTCCCAGGACATTCCGCCTGTCATTGCGCCATCGGCTACAATAGCCACAATGCGGCGGTCATCTGCCTGCCTGTCCCTAGCGGCTGCCATTCCAGCAGCCGCAGACAAGGCTGTGGAAGCATGCCCTGCTCCGAAAGAATCATATTCGGACTCATAGCGTTTAAGAAAGCCGGAAATTCCGCCCTTGGTGCGTATTTTTTTAAACTGCTCCGCCCGGCCAGTAAGAATCTTATGGGCATAGGTCTGATGCCCTGTGTCAAAAACCAGCCTGTCTTTAGGCGTATCAAAAACATAATGGAGGGCAAGTATAAGATCTGTAGCTCCAAGGCTTGAAGCTAGATGCCCGCCTGTATTCGCAACGCCATCAATAATTGTTTTTCGCACTTCAGCAGCCAGATCCGGCAATGCGGAAACAGGCAGCTTTCTTATGTCTTCAGGACCACGTATGTCAGCCAGCATTTTAAAGATCTCTCACACAAATATATTCAGCTATTCCAGAAAGAATGTCTTTTAGCTTTTCATCGCCTTTGACCTTGCTTATTGCGGCAAGGGCGGCCTTGTAATGTTTGTCCAGATGTTCTCTGGCTCCGTCAAGACCGAAAAGCGTAACATAGGTAAGTTTTCCCATTTCCGCATCATTGGAACTCTTTCCCAATTTCTTTCTGTCTGCGGTTACATCCAGAATGTCATCTGAAATCTGCAGGCACAGACCGGTTTCAAGCCCGTATTCGGACATAAGTCTGAAATCTTCTTCGGGAGCTCCAGCCAGAACGGTTCCTATTTCCGTGGCCATCATAAACAGATCTGCGGTTTTGTGAAGCTGAATATACTCAAGGCGGCGCAGGCCCTCTTTCCGGAGGTCTTCTATGGACATATTCTGCGGATTGAGAAGGAAACCTTCGGATTCCTTGTCAAGGAACTGTCCGGAAATCATTCCCTGTGCACCGGCACGTCTGGCGAGAATGCCTGCGGCGCGGCACAGATGAGCCTTCACCTTTTCAGGATATTCGGAATTAAGCAGAACCGTAAACGGGTCAATGGCAAGAGCGTCGCCAGCAAGCAGGGCATTGGCCTCGCCGAAAACTTTATGTGAAGTAGGCTTTCCGCGGCGCAGATCGTCATTATCCATACATGGCAGATCGTCATGTATAAGGGAATATGTCTGCAGCATTTCCAAAGCCACTGCCGCCGGTGTTATATCCTCCGCTTTTCCACCGAAAACTTCATAGGAAGCATACATCATTGAAGGGCGGAGTCTCTTTCCGCCTGCGGTATAGGAGTAAAGCATGGCCTCTATGAGGCGCGGATGACAGCCGGTGAATTTTTTTATAAGTTCAGGACCGGCCTTCGTGACCATGGCTGCATGGTCTTTAAGATATGCAGAAACAATATTATTCATAAGTTTAATTATACAAATTATTACAATTAAAAATAATGAGCATTTAAGCTCATAAAAAAATTATAAATGAATGAAGGAAAAAGCTACCAGATAACTTGGAAGCCTATGCGATGAGTAGCGCCGAAATCACTATAATTAACAAAAGCATAATCAATTCTGGCCCCTCTCATGAAACCGTCAACTCCAAAAAGGTCAAGGCTAAGTCCTGCGCCGGCTGTCAAAGAAGAAAGCACGTCATTCTGAGTAGTATAGCCTACTCTTGCCTGAAAAACGCTGGCAATATTAACTTCCAGGCCTGAGTTAATGTATGCATCGGAATCCTTATACTTTACTCCGTCAGCCGCAAAAGTAAAAATCATCACATCGCCTTTAGTGTGAACATCCTTAGCTACGCCCAAGCGAAGAACAGAAGGCAAAGGGAAAGACTGAACCGCATGCTTTACTTCCCCTCCATTATTCATAGAAGAGAAGCCAAATTGCCAATGGCCTGGCAAAATAAGCATCGCCCCGGCATCAAAAGCAAATGTGTTAGCAGTGCTGTCATCCAGCTTTTCGCTAATATTCTTCACCGAAGCGCCTATCGCAAAGCGGTAAGTTTTAGGCCTAAAATCCTCAACAGGCCTAAGCCTTGTCCAATATGGAGTGACGAGCATGGAATCAATCATATTCCTGTCATCCGGAAAGTAAGGCCAGGATTTAGAAAAAGTCAGGCTAATGGAACTAAACTGAGCAGATATGTCTCCATAAGGATGATCTTCACTATCATAACCCTGGAATTTCCCGCTTGAAAAAGAAGAATAAGATGCGGCAATAGTGCCAAATGAGAAACGCAGGTTAGAAGCCAGATATTCCTGAGTCATATTCATAAAATACTGATTATGAGCGCCAGAAATAGAAGAATAACTCATCATGGACAGTGCGGCAGGATTATAAAGCACCGAATCCGTGCCATACATGGCAGTATATGCTTGTCCCATTCCGGAAGGAACTGGAGCCACCGGAACCTTTAAAAAATTAGCGGCAGTGGTTCCATAATCAGAAGAGGCAAAAAGACTAGTTTCGCCAAACAGCGATAGTAATACAAAAAGGAGAAAAACAGCTGTTTTCTTCATATCATCTTTTTCACGGGTCATGCCGCTTTTCTATATTATACATAAAAACATAAAAATTAAAGCGGTCCGACAGAACAAAAGCGCAATTTTGTATTTTTTATTTCCTTAAAACAATAAGGCTCAACGGAGGCACTTTTAAGCTGCCCTTCAAAGGCTTATAATCGCCCTTATAAAAGCCATTCTCATCAAAGGCCATTTGCCATTTGCCTTCAGGAAGCGCAAATTTAGCTGGTTTCTTTGAAGGATTGATCAGCACGGCTATGCTCTGCCAAGAGTCGCCAGCAGCAGCACCGTCAAGAACATAGCCTATGCCCGCTCCCGGAGTTTTTATGCCAATGTCCTCATAAAATTTAAGGTTATTTCTTACCTCATAAGCTGCCTTCATGCGGAATGCCTTATGAGTTTTTCTCAATGTTATCAGATCTTTATAGTATTGGA
Source organism: Elusimicrobiales bacterium (assembly GCA_024681855.1). Lineage (GTDB taxonomy): Bacteria > Elusimicrobiota > Elusimicrobia > Elusimicrobiales > UBA9959 > CACZRG01. The sequence continues at coordinate 12,513 of JAILAB010000016.1, read as the reverse complement.
AAACGCTGATATATGCCTGTTTTCTGTTCCAATCCAAAAGATTAATTTCATCAGGAAGATTATATGAATTATGTTCTCCTTTCTTCGTGCGGAGAAATTCCTCCCCAGCGTGAATGAAAGGAATGCCCTGCGAAGTAAGAACTATGGCATTGGCCAGCTTGTCCATTTTTATTTTCTCAGCCATGCTGGCATCTGCCGAACGGTCTATTCTATCCCACAGTGTATGATTGTCATGACATGAGACATAATTCAAGGTTTCCATTGGAGAATCAGCGAAATCATCTATAGAGCCTTTTATGCCGCGAATGACTTTTTCGCGATTAAGCCCAGCCTGAACATAGCCTTTTTCCCTGTCATTAAATACGCTGCCCTTTATGGCATCGCGCATAATGTCATTGAACACTGCATAGCCTTTAGAGCGCTGCGTGCCCTTAGACACTCCCGTAACAGGAGTTGTGCCGCCAGTCCAAGGCTCGCCATATATAATTACATTCGGATTTTCCTTCCTAAGTGCGGCAACCATTTCATCAACAGCGCCGAGGTCTATCAGCCCCATAAGATCAAAGCGGAAGCCGTCCACTTTATAATCCCGCATCCAGTGCAGAAGGCTGTCTATCATGAATTTTCTAGCCATAGGCGCTTCGGTTTTGAACTCATTTCCGCAGCCGGAGCCATTGGAATAAGACCCGTCCGCATTCAGGCGATAATAATAATCCATGGACATGGCGTTGAAATTATGAATTTCCGCCCTATTTTCAGCAGTATGATTGTATACCACATCCATTACGACTTTTATGCCTTTCTTATGAAAAGCGTCTATCATTTTCTTAGCCTCGCTTATGCGCGCTGGCCCTACAGGATCTGTAGCGTATGAGCCTTCAGGCGAATTGAAATTCACAGGCATATATCCCCAATTATAAGATTCAAAATTATCATTGTTCTGGAAATCCTGAAAAGGCATTATGTGAACAACATTAACGCCAAGTTCAGCTATGTGGTCCAAGCCGGTAGTAAGCCCAGGATATTTGGGATGCCTTGTGCCTGACTGGGCAGCGCCGAGATAGCGGCCCTTATAATTAGCTCCGGAATTCTTGCTTATCGTAAGATCTCTCAGATGAACCTCATAAATAACAGACTCGCTCCAGTCAAAGGCCGGGCCTTCTGAAACATAGGTATTCTCTTTTCCGATATAAGCATAGCCGTCATCATTGGTTACGCATTCAGCATAGGGGTCAAGGCCTTCATAAGTTTTGCCGTCCTGAATCGTGGAAATGCGGTAATATTTTCCTGAAAGGTCACTGGAATATTCCTTTTCCCATATTCCTTTTTCCTTTTTTACCATTCTGTCAAATGATACGTTCCCAGAAGCTTTATCAAGAAGCTTTACCGAAGCAACGGAAGCCTTAGGCGCAAAAACTCTTATGATTGTTTTTCCGTCTTCAAGTATTGCTCCCAGTCTGCCGGAATAAGTAAATTCATCGCTATATGCGGCTGTTCCAAGACTGATAGGAAGCTGCCCAAGTTCACCGGCAGATATAATGTATTTGCCTTCCACAGCATTGCCGGCTTTCGGTTTCCAGCCTTCAAAGCGAAAGATCCATGCAGACGAAGCTCCGTTTGCCATTGGAGCAGCAGGGAATAAAGAGGATGCTTTCCAGCTTTTCTTATCTTCATTTACAGAAACATTAAGGGAATTCACATAATCTGCCGGCAAAGGACGGCTAAATGCTACCCTGACAGCGGCATCTTTGTCAAGCCAGGCATTTACGGCTTTAGTGGAAATTTCCGGCACTGAAAAATACACCTCCGGATCTCCTTCCATTATGTATATGTCAGTTTTGCCTTCTTCGGTAAAATATCTTTCAGGGTTATCCTTTGCCTCCCACTGGCCTCTGCGCGGAAGAATGCCTATGCGGCGCTTTTCAAGGCCTTTAGATTTTGCATCTACCTTAAAAAGCATTCCGAATGCATCGCGCCCTGAAGGCTTAACCTCAAATCCTGGCTGCTTCTGCTCCTCATTCCATACCCATAAATTCCAATTGTCTGTAGTGCCAAGCCGGTTATAATGAATGTTAATGTCAGCAGCGCTTGCGATATTTGCCATAAATAAAACTCCAAAAAACAGTTTAATCATGCCGATCTCCTTAAATCTGGAGCAGATGCGATTTAAGATTCAACAATGTTTAATGCTCCATAACTAAATTGTAAAATATTTATGTATGAAAATAGTAGTCCTTTTTTTCCTTTTGATTTTAATGTCCCCAGCTTTTAGCAATGCCGGAGATAAAAATATCTCTTTCCATTCGGATAAAGAGTCTGGCCGAGCCTATTCCGCTGGGCCGCAAGATGCCATTCAGGAAGAAAATTCCAGCGATACTAAGCAAGATAATTCCACAAAAGACAGTAACAGCAATGCTTCGGAAGCACCTGCAGCAACACCTCAAACAACAGCAACGGAGCCTGAAAAAGAGAAAGATGCAGGCAATTCTTCAAAAACAAAAGAAAACAGCGATAAGAAAAGCGAAAATTCTTCTGTTTCCGGCTCAGATTTAAATAACACAAACATTGAAAACAATGTCTCGAAGGAAGAGAATACGAAAGAAAGGATTTCAGAAGGAAACAGCGAAAATAAAGAGGAAAAGAAAGAGACAGTTTCCTCTACTGAAAACGCAATAGCAACAGAGGAAAAACTGACTGAGACAGAAAAAGAAAACAGCACTTCCGCTAATGAGGAAAAGGAAAACTCATTAAAAGAAGAACAAAAAGAAAAAAAGGACAGCAGCAACAAAAACAAAAATACTGACACAAAAAAACAAAATGCCGCAGCCAAAGCTCCTTCTGCCAGCGCTAAGGCAAAAAGCAGCTCTGCAGCAAAGAATGAAAAAGGAAATACATGGAAAACGGATGAAAAGAAACAGACCAAGCCAAGAAAATACACAGATGACCGCTGGGTACTGAAAATATCATCAGAATCAGTAAAAGAAGCTGTAGACAGCAAGCCTGTAATACGAGGAGTGCATATAACTGCCTGGGTTGCCGGCTCAACTCCATTGCGCACGCAGATAATAAACAATATAAAGAAAACCGTTCTTAACACCGTAGTTATTGCACTGAAGGAAATGGACGGGGCGGTATATATAAAAGGCGTGGAAAAGGCGGAAAAATACAAGGCTTACGCCGGGGCCATTCCAAACCCGGAAAAAATGGTTGAGGATTTCAAAAAGGAAGGGCTGTATACCGTAGGCAGAATTGTGCTGTTCAAAGACGACATTCTGCCAGTAAGGAGGCCGGACCTGTCTGTAAAAACCCCCGAAGGCAATATATGGCGCGACAGAAAAGGCAAAACCTGGGCAGACCAGTACAGCAAAGAGGTATGGGATTATAATATAGCAGTGGCATTGCGCGCCGTGGAAGCTGGTTTTGACGAGATACAGTTTGACTATATACGCTATCCTTCTGAAGGAAAAGTTTCCCTGTGCAGGTATTCAGTGCCGCATAACTGGGACAAGGCGCGCGCAAATCTGGCGGAATTCCTGCGCTATGCCAGGGAAAAGATACCGGAGCAGATAAGAATATCCGCCGATGTGTTCGGCCTTACCACTTCCGCGCGCGACGATATGGGCATAGGGCAGAATCTGCCGCTTATAGCCCAGTATGCGGATTATGTTTATCCAATGATGTACCCTTCGCATTATTATCCTGGGCATTACGGGCTTAAGAACCCTAACGCAGAGCCTTACAAAGTTATAAACTTTGGTCTGCGCGATGCAATGGCACGCCTGGAACTGAATTATGCAAAGCTGCGCCCGTATTTGCAGGATTTTTCAAAATACGGCCCGCATGAAGTTGGCGAGCAGATACGGGCCCTGCGCAAAAACCTGCTGCACAGCTGGGTGCTGTGGAGCCCCAACAACAAATACACATGGTCCGCACTTTACCCGGATTATTATAAAAAGAACATAGACCCGACCTATGTTCCGGACAAATAATTTGTGACAGTTTAGAGGAAATAATAGCTAATGTGCAGTTTTTACATATGATTTGAATCAGCCATTTTTCCGCAAGGCTGCATATAAGAAGAGTATTGATTTTAATATTCTCCCGTCATGCTGAATTTATTTCAGCATCTCTACGGCTTAATGAGGTCCTGAAACAAGTTCAGGACGACGAAGTAATATCTGCATTCTTTATAATTACATTGTATCAATACTTTCCTTTAACAGAGCTAAATTATATAATGACAGTAAGGTTATTGTTATCAAAAAACTAATAAATACAATAATATAATATATTAGGGAATGAACATATTTTTTTGTTTTCACTGCCCTAAATTAGATTTGAAATTTGCTTATGAGGTTTTTATGAAAAAAATATTACTGTTCCTTTTCTCTACGTTGCTTCTGGTGGCAAATACCTTCGCTGCTGAACCTGAGCCGTCTTATGATTATATATTTAACGAAGAAGATTCTGATGTTAAAGTCAGCAAGAAGAAAAATCCTACTTCTGAGCAAAAACAGGCCTTGTTCATTATGAACTATGCCCGTTATGCTATTTATAAAATAAAAGGCTACAACAATATATTTGCTTTTGAAGAGGAATATTCCAATCTTTATAACAATCTTAATCTGAAGACCGTTGCAGACGAAGAGGGTGTCGAGGAGATAAGGCAATTAATGGATACTCTGCATCAAATGAGGCAGAATCATAAAAAAGCAGACCGCCTTGAAGCCTCACTCCAGAGGAAAATGCAGCAGGCATTGTATGATTCTTTTCAGCCTATTACTACCATTGTTACCGCTAAAGCAAATTTTTTAAGTATTGCAATAAATGCAATAAGTGCTGGGGCAAATATGTATATGTCCTATAAAAAATATAAGAGTCAGCTTTTGCAGGAATTTGACCAGTCTATGTTTGAACTTGAATTAGACAGAGAAGATAGATTAAATGACGCACAAACAAATCTTATCACGGTAAGTCACCGATTGATTCACAGATATAATATGTCTGACGATTGGAGAATAGACGAAAATCAAATAAAGAAAATGCTGGAATACTTGGATGATGCGGATGCCGGCAGATCATATCGCAATTTAAAAAATATGAGCAAAGGGCGTTTTGTGCAGCATTTTCCTACATTTTGGTATAATTTGGCAAAAAAGGCATCGGAGGTTGGGGATAGCGCAAATGCCATAAAATATTATGACCGTTTTGAAAAAGAAAACATACCCTCTTTTAGAACCGACAAGATGGCAGTTGATGCATACAAAGGCAAAATTGCACTTATGCTTAAAAACAAAAATTATTATAAAAACGAAATACTTGAAAAACTTAAATATATTGAAGAGAATACCGACATATACGATAGAGCATCTTGGCTGAATTATTATTTCTGTGTTTTGGTATATTCTAAAATGGGGAGATATTCCGATGCCAAACGTCTTTTAACAGCAAATATAACAGATTTATCAGCAAGGGTAAGCAGAGAATTTGAAAAGCAAATTCTAATAATAGCAGATAATAAAAAAGATTCTAAAAAAGAAGATAATAAGAACGAAATAATTCATCTTGCTGATGATTTGAGAAATTATTATGATGCTTTAGAAATAAATAGGGCAATGCTGTATAATTTTGACAGTAAAAAGGATTCCAAAGAAAAACAATTTATTGTAAATTCTTTAGATGCTGAATTTAAAAATGGAACAGCCTCTATAAATGAGTTTATATATTTGAGTTATAGTTATAAAGCATATAAAGCATTGAAAGATGTAAAATTTTTTTATAGTTCTCGTAGATATAAAATATATGTTCATGTTCCTATACAATATGTCATGAATTCATCTTCAGCCTTGAAATTTGTTATCCCTGGCTACAATAGTAGAGTGTATGATATGGCATTAGATACAGAAGAAACTTATAAAATAAATAAAAGGATCAATAAATTGAAAGATTATCATTATGTATATAAATGTGAATTATATAATGGAGAAATAAAGGCTCATAATTCATACGAGATTATTTTGCAACCCCATAACTATCCTATAAGATTTGGATTTAAACCTAATAAAGATTTAGAAACAGAAATGAATTTGATAAGAAGAGTAACAAGAAGAGTAACACCTTTGATGCCTATATATGCTAATATTGGCGGTCATAAGATAGAATTAAAATAATGAATAAATATTTTTTTTCTATTTTTGCATTACTGCTTTGTTTATGTCTTCAATGTGTTTGTGCAAAAGAAATTGCGGTAATGTCATTTAACATTCAGGGGCATGGGCCTGGCAGTTCCTTGCACAGGGCAGGGAATAAATACTGGGAAGATTCCATAATAGGCATTGTAAGGCAATCCGGCGCAGACATTGTTTTGCTTCAAGAAATACCCCTTACATCTCCGCATGGCAATCTGGCAAGTTCTTTTGCCAATAAATTAACCTCCATTACCGGACACGCATGGAAATCAGCTGATAGCGCCTCATATTCATTGTCAAGCATGGAGTTAAACAATGCAGTGCTTTATAATGATGAAAAAGTGAGCCTTATTGAAGATTTGGCACGCAGAATTCCGTTTTACATGTATCAGCATAAAATCAATAATAAAAAACGCAAATATAACTTTATAAAAAACAATGAGCAGATTTTAAAATTTGCCTTAAAAGAAGACGTTTCCAATTTTTTCTACTTGGTAAATGTTCATTTGCCCGGACCGAATGATAATGAAGGTCAATTATCTAAGGAAATGCGGGAAATTGAAAAACTGTATGCCGATTATAAAAGAAATCTTCCCATGATTATAGGCGGAGATTTTAATACCAGAAGAATTGATCTTATAAGAGGGTCAAACTTTAGCGATGGCATAATAGACGGCAACGACGGACAGTATTCTGATTTTTGGGGGCAGAAAACAACAATATCATCTCCTAATCTTAATGTTGTGCAGCTTGCAAATGATTATGACCATTTTATAATAAACAAAAATTATCTTTTTGAAATATCAGAACGCATGAGGCCTGTTTTCTCCAAAGGCAAGGCAGAAAATTTTGCGAACATTAAAATTAACAACAAAATTTATAGGAATTCCGAGGAATACAAAGAAATATCAGACCATATCCCCATAATAATTAAGCTGGATTTCAAAAATGTAAACGACAAGCCAACAGGTTTTTTAAAAAAAATAAAGAATTTATTTAATCGCTCTTTATAAGAAGATTATTGATTTTAATATTCTCCCGTCATACTGAATTTATTTCAGCATCTCTGCGGCCTAAAGAAGTCCTGGAGCAGGTTCAGGACAAAGAAGTAATATTTGCGTCATTTATAAATATCCCCAAGACAGTTGGGAGGGCAGACAACAATAAAACCGGCCGGTTCCGTAAAACGGGAGCCGGCCGGTTTATTTATTACTGCTACTATTTATTTCCTGATTATTGCAGCGTATTTTTCTTCCTCATGGAAATACTGGGCTATTACATTGCCCATGTCGGTAAGGCCGGGCTTTAAGCCTGTTTTCAGGCCGCCGAGAGCAGCATCGCCGCCTTTTACCTGAGCAATAAAAGGAACGGGCTCATTGCTATGGTAGCCATAATCAGCACGGTGTTCCATGCCATGGTCAGCGGTAATTATCAGCAGGTCTCCGTCTTCCATTTCCGCCTGTATCTTAGGCAGGCAGCGGTCAATTTCCTCCAGTGAGCGCAGAGAGCCTTCCACGTCGCGAGTATGGCCGTATACGCTATCGGTATCCACAAGATTGGTAAATATGAACGTGCCTTTCGGGCGGTACACATTGTGTGATTCGCGAAGGGCATTTATCGTTCCCTGTATGCAGAAAGGATTTGTGTCTTTTCTCTTCGGGTGCGCAAAATGCAGGTCCATTTCAGGGTCAAGGTATATTTCCTTGTTCAGCTTTATCTTTGAATGATAAGCAGTATTCACCAGGTCGCTGGTTTTGCCCACGGCTATAGTCCATACGCAGTCATCGCGGAGAATGTCAACAAGAGTGGTCTGTCCTATCGGCAGAACGGCATCATGCCTGTTGGAAGTACGCACTATCTCGCCTGCCTCCGTGCGTATATAGGGGCGGGCTATGGCGCGCGTTATTGGAATTCCCATTTCACGGGCAAGCGCAAAAGCTGTTTCCACTATGCGGTACTGCTCCGGCACGGGGATAACTTTTTCGCTCATGGCGAACTGCACCAGCGGGTCGCATTTGCTGGCATAGGCGATAAGCTCGCCTGTTTCCTCATGGTGTTTGTAATTCATCTCAATGGCTTCCACGCCGCCGGCCATCTTATTGAAGAAACTCTTATGCCCGGTGCGTTTTTCCAATTCGGCAAGAAACTTCGGGTCAAAGCCATTCGGGAAAAGATTATATGTGCGGTGGTCAACAACGCCCATCATTTCGCGGTGGCCTATAAGGCTGTCCGCAGTGGCTGAAACCTGCTGTATGCGTTTTGCGAATGATTTGCCGTCGGCTTCTCCGAAACGGTTTCTGAACTCAGGAAGAACTATATTCCCAAGGCCCATTTTAGACAAATTAGGGAAACTTACGCTGCCATTATATTTTCCGAGAAGGTATTCCAAAGTGGAAAGCCCCATCGCATCTATGACTATCATTAACGCAACCGGATTTTTTTTCATATAAAATCTCCTTAAAATTAAAAGAAAGCTGTTAATGCCGGGCTGCCTTTCATGCAAGGAAAGAAAAACTTTGAAGCCAGCATCATGCCGAGCCATATAAAATTATAGTATATTTAGTATAAAAGCTTGCAATTAAAAAGCCTAAAAATTTCTTAACAAAATAATGCCAAAAGGGCTCTATATGATTTCTTTTTTAAGCAAAACAGTAAAAATAAGCATTCTGTTATTATCAGCAATAGGCTCCGCCGCATGCCATGGCGGGGAAAGCACTGGCAATACATATTCAAGCCAAATTCAGAACACTAATAATTCTTCTGCTTTGCCAGTAAGCCTTGCAGAAGGAAATATCCAGGCTTACGATAAAATCCAAGACAGACAGGCTTTAAGCAATAATGCCGGCAAAAAGGAAAGCGAGAAAATATGCGGAATAATTCCCATGCCTGAAAACGCAGGCATGGAGCATGGTATGAAAAAATTTAGCTCAGGAAAATATATAGCGCAAGAAATGACCGCCGCAGGCGCAGAAACAAGCCTGCAGCCGGCAAGGCCATCTAAAAAGATAATGAAAAGGCCGCCGACTTTTGCCCCAAGAACAAAAATAAACATATCAGCAAAGTTTTCTTGCGGAGGAAAGGCTGAGAATTATATTCTGCTGATAGCTCCATATTCGGAAAAAATGGAACAGGCGGCATTGCTTATGAAGGCAGCCAAAAATTTTGCCTGCGGAAACAATAACACAGGGCTAATTGCCGTTTTTGCAGATTTGAAACAGGAGAATTATGCCGCAGAAGCAGCCATAAAACAATATGGAAAACAGATAAAATGTTTTTCCTCCGGAGATTTTAGCAAGAGCATTGAATTTCCATTTGATAAAGAAAATGAAGCAAAAATAGCAGAAATAGAAAATTTTCTGTCAGAAAGCATGCCAGAAAACATCAACTGAAAAAATGCGGCGAAATTAATTATGGCTTGTTGCCAGGCAGACTCATATCATTTCCAGAACATTCTGAAAATCTTCAGGAGGGAAAGCCTCCGCAAAAACATTTTTGCCGTCCATGTCCTGAAACTTTATTTTCCATGAATGCAAAAGCACTCTTGGAAACAGCTTTTGCTCAGCTATGTCTCCATAAAGAGCATCTCCAGCTATAGGGTGCCCTATGGAATAGAAATGCGCTCTTATCTGATGTCTGCGGCCTGTTATTATCCTGGCTTCCACCAAAGTCCATTTATTGCCATAATTTTTCATAACCCGCCAGGCAGTAACGGAAGGCTTGCCGTCAAAAACAACTGAAACCCTGCCAGAGCCCCTCTGCTTCAATGGCTTGTTTATTTCCCCTCTCCCTGTCATCTTTCCGCATACGAGAGCAATATATGTCTTTTCAATGTTTCTAGTTTCAAAAAGCTTGGAATAATATTTATGGGCCTCAGGCGTTTTGGCAAACAATATGGCGCCGCTCACATCTCTGTCTAAGCGGTGAACGACATAAATGCTGCCATACTTTTTTTCCAGCATATCCTTAAGAGTTTCTTCCCCGGCCCTTTCTCCGCGGCCAGGTATAGCCAAAAGACCGGAAGGCTTATCAGCAATCACAAATTCTGCTGTTTCTTTTAAGATTGACGGGAACATTGTCTTTTCTCCATATTTTCTTTTCTAACTAACATCAGGCAGGAAACAGCAGTTTCATGCGAAAGGCCGTAAACATTATTAATGCAGTCATAAATTATGCGGCACCAAATCATGAGACACTAAATGCCCTAGAGAGACTGGCTTATCGCATTGCCGTTTTTAGCTTCTTCCGCTTTAATATGTTTCTCCCAAACTCGGCCAGCCAGAATTGAAACTGCTCCGCCAGCGAGAAGATAAATCATTGAAACACAAAGAGCCGTGCCGAGGCTTCCGGTCTTATCTGAGATTTTGCCGAGAAGCACAGGAGAAATGGCATCGCCAAGAGCATGTATTATAAATATTTCCACTGCGAAAGCCATTGACCTTATTTTAAGCGGCACAGCCTCCACTATTGCAGCATGATAAGGGCCTGAATATGCAAAAACAAAAAACTCTGCGAGAAAAATCATGACAAGGGACAATTCCAGGCTTTTAACAAAAACTGCCGCAATGCCAAACGGTGCGGCAAGCGTAAGGCTAAAAAAACCAGTAATGAAATACGCCTTGCATGTTTTCTGTTTAAGCTTATCGGCAAACCAGCCTCCGGCGAGCGTGCCTGTTATTCCTCCGGCAACTGTAAGCGCACCGAAAAGCAGGCCTGCTTTAGCCACGGTAAGTCCGAAACTTCTCTCAAAGAATGACGGCATCCAGGCAGCAAGGCCTCCCACAGAAAAAGTGGCAACGCTTTCCGCAAGGCATATCAGCAGAAAAGTCTTATTCTTTAAAAGTTCCAGATATGAGGAGAATGCAGCTTTTTCAGGTTTTTCCCCACGCTCCGGAGTCTCCTTAAAAAAGAAGAAATAAATGCCAAGAAGTATGCCTGGCACAGCCACTATGTGAAAAGCTTCGCGCCAGCCGAAATGGCCGCCCAGCCAGCCTCCCAGTATATAGCCTATTGCGCTGCCTACAGGTATGGCTAGCGCATAAATGGCAAGCACCCTGGCGCGGCTGCTTTTAGGGAACCATTCAGCAAGATATGACGGTGAAACAGTGCCATATCCTGCCTCGCCTATTCCAACTACGGAACGAGCAGCCAGAAGCTGCCCATAGTTGCCGGCAAGACCGCCTGAAAGCGTAGCTATGCTCCATAGAATAGCGCTGGCTCCGATTATTGACGTGCGCTTAATCCTGTCGCCCAGATAGCCTATGAAAGGAGCTATGCACATATAAACTATCATGAATGCCGAACCAAGCATGCCAAGCTGAACATCGCTAAGCGTCAAATCTTCTTTTATCAATGGAAAAACCGCAAAAAGCACCTGGCGGTCAATGTAATTAAAAAGGCTTATCAGAAATACAAAAAAAAGAACCTTATTAGGGTATTGTTTAAAAAAATCCATAAAAATATTATAAAAAAAATTGTAATATATGGGTAAGGCAAATAACGGGGCTTACCCGCATTTTATAAGGAGAGAAACAATGAGCAAAAAAGAAGAAAAGAAAAAAAACCTTTCATACGAATCAAAAAACGGATATGAGCTGATTTCAGATAAAGATCTCAAAAAATGCGAAGAGCTTAACAAAGCTTATATGGCTTTCCTTACCAAAGCTAAAACAGAACGCGAATCACACGACGAGGCTGTGGAACTTCTTGAAAAAGCCGGCTTTACCGATATGGAAATAAACAAAAGAAACGGTAAAAAACTGAAACCCGGTGACAGAGTTTATTATTCCTGCGAGGGAAAAACCCTTATGGCCATTGTTGTAGGCAAAAAGCCGCTTGAAGCCGGAATGCATATTGTGGGTGGCCATACAGACGCGCCACGCCTTGACGTAAAACAGAATCCGCTCTATGAAAGCACCGGTGTTGCGCTTATGGACACACATTATTATGGCGGAATAAAAAAATACCAGTGGCTTACTATTCCGCTGGCCATACATGGCGTTTTCGTAAAGCCTGACGGCAAAAAGATTTCAATAGCTATTGGCGAAGATCCGGAAGATCCGGTCTTCTGCATAACAGACATCCTGCCGCATCTGGCAGCAGACCAGTATAAAAACACTCTGGGAACCGCCGTGCCTGGTGAAAGCCTTGACGTAACAATAGCCTCCATTCCTACAAAAGATAAGGATGCCAAGCAGAAAATAAAAGAGAATCTTCTCAAACTTCTTAATCAAAAATACTCAATAACAGAAGAGGATTTCCTCTCAGCAGAGCTGGAAGTAGTTCCTGCAGCCAAACCAAGAGACTGCGGCTTTGACAGAAGCATGAT
>JAILAB010000028.1 GCA_024681855.1 Elusimicrobiales bacterium | reverse complement strand
GATTTCGGAGCCGGCTTTATGCTTGTAAAGAAACCTGGCGACACAGTAAATCCCGGTGACGTTATCGCGAGAGCATATGCCTCTGACGAAAAACTGCTTGCGGAAGGGGTTGAACTGTTTGAAAAATCACTTGCCTATGGCCCGGAAGCACCTGTAAAGGAACCTCTTATCAGGGAGATCATTCAGTAGACAATATTATTGCGGAATGCAAAAAAAGGCGGGTCATTCCCGCCTTTTTTTGCCCCTAACATAAATAAGTTTAAATATTAAAGGAAAAATATGTCAGAATATGTTCATGTTTCCAGTCATCCCCTTGTGAAAGACAGGCTTGCCCGCTTGCGCGACAAGAATACCGGCGCTGCCGCATTTAGAAGAATTATAGAAGAAATAAGCCTGCTTATAGGATATGAAGCTCTTGCACGTCTTGCTGTTTCAAAAGGAAAAGTAACCACTCCTATTGCCGAGGCGGTTTCTGAAAGAATTGCGTCAAGCATTGTTTTTGTGGCAGTTCTGCGCACAGGCTTGGCATATATGGAAGGACTGCTTAAGCTTTATCCAAAAGCTAAACAGGGGCATATAGGGCTCAAGCGTGATGGTAAAACTCTTAATCCTGTTAAATACTATGAAAGCCTTCCTCCATGCATAGCTGACAGCGAAGTTTTTATACTGGATCCTATGATAGCAACTGGCGGCTCATCATCAGCCGCAGTAAGCATGGTAAAGGCAAAAGGAGCAAAAAAAATCACATTCATAGCTCTGATAGCTTCAAAGCAGGGAATTCAAAAGCTTCTTGCTGATCATCCTGGAATGCATGTTTTTTTAGCCGCCATTGACCCTGCCCTGAATGAAAAAGGATATATAGTGCCAGGTCTCGGAGATGCTGGAGACCGTCTTTTCTTTTAATTTTTTTATTCATGTGCGCAAGAGCTTGATCTTTATTATTCTGTAATTCAATAATTAGATTAAGTTTGTTTTGATTTTGTTAATTCATGGCAACAGCGGATAAAATTTGCTATAATATTCTTTAGAAATATATGCCCCCATAGCTCAACGGATAGAGCTACCGCCTTCTAAGCGGTCGATCGAGGTTCGATTCCCCGTGGGGGTAGTATACTAGTGACTAAATTCCTGCTGTTCTAAATTAGCAAAGCAAAAAATTCAAAAAACAATCTGGGGCTAATATTATATGTGATTTTTCCCCCCATTGTTTTTTTTCAGACAAGAATATCTTTATGATGTACGGGCATTTTTTTTGCTTGTATTTTTTGTAAATTTGAATTAAAATAATCATAAGGCATTTTTTATTTTAAGGAGTTTAGATGCGCTGGCAGCAATTTATATTAACTGCATTTGTGCTAACATTATTTCAATTCCAGGCTGTTTCAGCGGAGGATACGAAAAATATCCAAACTGAAATTTCTGGAGCTGAAAACTCATTGTCTAATGCTGCTGGAAATAATGAAAGCGCTGCGGCAGAGCAAGTTGGCTTATCTGATGTCAATGATAATGAAATTGCGCCTGATGACGATGATGACTTCAGCGATTCCTTGATGAAATTAAATATGCAGGTTTCCGCCTCCCAAATTTCCGCCACAATTAATTCTAAAAGAGGCGAGATGCAATTAGACGGCATGGATATTAACAGATTCTTGCCTAAAATCACTAAAAAAGCTAAAACAGCAGGCAAAACTAAGAAAAATAAAGGCAAAAAAGAAATAACTGCGCAAAATAAAGCACAGAAAGAATATCAGCCTGAAAAGAATGATAATGGTGATATTCCCAGAATGAAAAATCCTAAAACTCTGGCAGACCTTTTTGGCGGCAATAATATTCAATATGGCGGGCAATTGATCAACAGAAATGTCTGTATTCCATGCCTTAATATTAATGCCGGGATGAAAAAAACAATGCTCAAAAGAATAATGGTAAAAGATAAATCAAGCCTGAAAGGCATTGTAAAATGAAAATTTCCTGTCTTAATTAAAGTCTTGCATAATATAGGAATTATTGTATGAATATAAAACTTGCTATCTCTCTTTTTGTTATTCTATCAGCCTTGGCGGCATTAGGCTGGACCCGCAGGGCGGATATAGCTAGAATGATACAGGAAACTGTTCCTGAAGAAAAAAAAGCAGCTTCTTCTTCTAAAGCGAAGAAAAAATACGGCATTAATCCTTTGGGCAGCGAGAGACCTGCAATAGAGCTTGACGGCATGGAAATGAATATATATGTGCCAAGCAGGAAGCCGGACGAGCCTGAGATGCCAAGTCCCTTGCCTAATCAGGAAAACAGACATCAGAATAAGCTGCCGAGCAGGCCGGACAGCCTGTCAATGGTTTCTTCAAAAGAGTTTCAGAAGGATCGTGCTGATGAGCAGAAGGCTAATGAGGCAGCTCCTCTAAAAAAGAGCGAGCGTCCAAGGCTTAAGCCTGTGCCTAAGATTGTGGATCTTTCAAATATGAGTTCTCAGGGGCAGAGAATACAGCTTGGCAATGGCGGCGGAGGAATTGGCAGCAGCATGGGGCGCACTATAAGCGCTCATAATCCTGGACAGGGCGAGTCAAGAAGCATACTCAAAAATCAGCCTAATGGCGATTTAGGCCCTGTTGTGATGCGTTGCAAAGAGGGCTGTCCCCTCCCTCCTGGCGCTATTCCATTGACCGGGCCTATTCCTAAAAATGCAAAAGTTATTGATTATGATTGCAATAAATAGAAGGCGATTTTTTAATATTATATAGAATGCCTTATCTGCGATAGTGTCATGAGCTTTTATATTTTTGTATTTCATGTAAAAAATATTATAGTCTATTAAATAAATGAAGAATCTGATATTAAATCTTAATTTCGGTGTTAACAAAACAGCTGTAATTCCATCTTTCAGAGGCGGACATGTATATCGTTTTGATGAAGCCCTTACTACTCCGGGAGGAAAGGGGGTTAATGTTGCACGTGCTCTCAAGTCTTTAGGGGAGCTTGTTCCCCTTACCGGTTTTCTAAGCGGTCATAATGGAGAATGGATAGAAGAGGCTTTAAGAAAAGAAGGCCTTAAATTCAGGGCGGTAAAGCATGATCACGGAGAATCTAGGGTATGCTATACTCTTGTAGACGGAAAAGGCCATTCTACCGACATTAATGAAGACGGTCCGGAAGTTCCTCTTTCAGCTCAGGAAAAATTTCTTTCTCATTTTGACTGCAATATCTCTAAGGGAGCCATTGTGGCTATATGCGGTCGCGTTTCCAGAGGATTAAAAAACGGATTTTATACCAGGCTTATTAAAATGGCTAGAGAAAAAAAATGCTATACGATTTTAGACACTACTGGCCATGTGCTTAAAGAAAGCATAGAGGCAGGATGTTCTGCTATAAAAATAAACAGGCTGGAATTTGAAGATCTTATCGGACAGCGCCTGACTGCCTCAAGCCTTAAAAAATTTTTTAAACAATATGAAAAAGGCGGACTGAAGCTAGCCATCATAACTAGCGGTTCCAAGCCTGTATGGGCCATAACTTCTTATGGCATGTGGAAAACTATTCCGCCTAAGCTGGAAGGAATGAAGAGCCCTACCGGCGCTGGGGATTCTTTTATGGCCGGATATCTGTTTGGCCTGCTAAATAATTATTCTTTTGAAGAATGCCTTAAATCAGGCGCAGGCACTGCCGCTGCCGACTGTATGACCGTTGGCGCTGGCATGGTTGACAGGGATGATGCATTTGACTATGCAGAAATGGCAGAAGTAATAAAAATGTAAAAATTGGATTTATATAGCAATGCCAAGTAAAAAAAAGGCTCTGCTAAAGGAAATCATTGATACGGATGCTTTATAAATGCAATGGTTTGAGTCGTACTGAACTTATTTCATGCCCACATTAAACCGTAAAGATGCTGAAAGAAATTCAGCATGACGAGAGAACTCTAAAATCAATACTCTTCCTGTAGTGAGAGTTAATAATCACACAAATTATTCGCAATTATTAACAGGCAAGCTTACTGAGGGCCCGAATCCCCTTGGCCCAGGCCTTGGCCCCGGCTTTGGCCTTTCCCCAGGTTTTGGTCTTTCCCCTTGTGTTGGCTTTTGCCCCGGTTTAAGCCTTTCTCCTGGCACTAGTCCCTGTCCCGGCTTTGGCCTTTGCCCCGGCCCAGGTCTCTGTCCAGGCCCTGGCCTTTTGCCGGGGCCCGGTCTTGAAGCAAATCTTGCTCCTATTATCTCCTTAGGCCTTTGTACCGGGTTAGAGGTTTTTTGGTTTGCTGAAGCTTTTTGTTGGCATTTAGTGCATATTTGCACTTTAGGCTCATAGGTTACTATGCGCTGAACGCTTTGAGCTGGAAGGGAATCCGGCATAAAATCTTCTTGAAGCGAAGGCGTTTCAGGTTCTTCTGGTTCCATGTTTTCTTGTTTTCTTTTATTTTCCTGAAAGTTTTTTATTATATTTTCATAATGGCCTTTGCTTTCTTCTTTCACATGATCAGCAGGCAGCTCTTTGTTGTCGCTTTGTTTTTTGCTTTTGCTATTTATGTCTTTTTTTCCGTTTTTGGGCTTATAAGGAATAAATTTGTTTATCTCATTTCTGTTAAGCTCTAAAGCTTGAGGCGCAGGCTCATTGTTATTTCCAACAAGCAATAGTGAAGGAAAATTTTGAATGTTTCCGGTTGAGGAGGTTACAGAGCTGGAAGCTGGGGCATTGTTTTCTTGGGAAAAAGAGAACGCTTGGCAGGTTAATAAAACTGCCAGCGCAAGAAAAACAATAGAAAAAATTTTTCTGCCCATAAAACAGTTATATAATATTTATTTATTTTGTACAAATCAGTTATGCATTATGTGATGCTGTTTTTTTTAATCAGAAGGCTGTTTCTGCCGTATTATTTGTTATATGCAGCAAAATTTTGCAGTAATTTTAAAGTCAGTCTTTCCTCAAGGAACAATATGTCTTCTTTACTGCTATAAATTTATGTCTTATTTTTTTATAATAAATTATATACAATAAGAATAATGAATGCCTGATTCCATGGCTTTAGCGCATATAAGCTGCATTTGCATGAGCTGTTGCTTTTGAAGGCGAAAAAGTCATGACAGACAAGTTTTTCATAATAATTTCCACGAGAGCAGGAGAAGAAAAATGACGGATTTTAAAGCTATTGAAAGAATTTTTGATAAAGCCGGAAGCGAAGGCCGCAAAGCTCTGAGCGAGCCAGAGACATATCAGGTTCTGGCTGCGGCAGGACTCAATGTCCCTATGCTAAAGATCTGCCCTGCTCCCATTTCCGATGAAGAGGCTGAAGCGGCTGCCAAAGAGATATCGGATAAATTCCCTGGAGATAAAGCTGTAATAAAGCTGGTTTCCTCAAAAACTCTCCACAAAACAGAAAGCGGCGGTGTTAAAGTATGCGGAAACAATTCAGAGGAAATAAAAACAGCGATAATGAAAATGTCTGAGAAATTTCCTGAAGCCGAAGCTTTCATGGCAGTTGAGTTTATTCCCCATTCCCCATTTGGCCTTGGCGAGGAACTGCTGCTTGGCGCGCGAGCTGATGACGCTTTCGGGCCGGTGATAACGCTGGGGCCTGGAGGAACGCATGCCGAAAGCTTCATGAAGGTTCTTGCAAAAGGCATAGCGCCATCTGTTTTGCCTGCACTGCTTGCAGATGAGAAAGCTTTTGAAAAACTGATCAGCGCTTCATGGATATGGAATTATTGCAGCGGAAATGTGCGTGGCGGAAAGAGGCTTGCTGCAGATGCGGAAATAAAAAAATGGCTGGCAGCATTTGCCGAAATCATGGAATATTTTAGGGACAATGGCAAATCAGCATGGGCAATTTCCGAATTTGAAATTAATCCCCTGTGCATAGCCAATGGCCGCATAACGGCTTTAGACGGAGTGCTGAGATTCCGTCCTGCAAAAGACAAGGCAAGGAACAAGCCTTCTAAGGGAGGCGTGCAAGCCATACTTTCCCCGAAGGCGGTCGCAGTCATAGGCGTAAGCGAAAAGAAAATGAACATGGGCCGCATAATCCTGAACAATGTAATAAAAGTAGGTTTTCCTAAGGAACATATTTATGTGATTAAGCCGGGAATTAATGAAATTGATGGCGTGAAATGCGTTCCTTCGCCTAAAGATCTGCCTGAAAAGGCCGATATGTATGTGGTTGCCGTGCCCTCTTCTACCGCAGCAGATGTGCTTAAGGAGGCAGGCAATTCGGGCAAAGTTAACGGAATTGTTCTTATTTCTGGAGGCTTAGGCGAGAAATCAGGCTCTGAAAATGCCGCTCAGCATGTGATTGACATGATTGCCGGCGGCCGCGCAAAAAATCCGGATTTCGCCATGAGCGGCGCAAACTCAATGGGCATCGTGCTGAATAAGGCAAAGGTAAATACCTTTTTCATACCTGAATATAAGCTTGAACATCCTATAGGCCTGAATCCTAATATTGCGCCTACTGCGTTTGTAAGCCAAAGCGGAGCATTTGTGATAGCCGCTGAAAGCACAATGCCCTGGCTTAAGCCTCTTTACAGCATAACAGTAGGCAATCAGCAGGACATAACGGTGGTTGACTATCTGGACAGCCTTGCCGATGATGATGAAATAAAAGTCATGCTGGTTTATATGGAGGGATTTAAGCCGGGCGACGGCATTGCCCTGGCCAAAATACTTCGCCGGGCAAGAGCCAACGGCAAACAGATTGTCATATATAAGGCGGGCCGCACGGCTTTCGGACAGAAAGCTGTGATGGGACATACCGCTAGCATAGCCGGCGATTATCTTGTAACAGATATGATACTGAGCCAGAATGGAGCCCTTGTCGCCCAGAACTTTGAAGAATTTTATGATTTCTCCATGCTGGCCTGCCATTTTGCGAAATATGGCAAAATAGGCCGAAATACATTCTTAATGAGCAATGCCGGTTTTGAGGCTGTTGGCATGGCTGATAATTTTACAAAGTCCATAAATGTAGCATTCCCTGACGATTCTCAGCTCAAAGCTGAGCTGCAGCAGGTTCTTGCTGAAGCAAAACTGGACGGCCTTGTGGACGTTCGCAATCCTTTTGATGTTACGCCCATGGCTCCGGATCGCGCTTGGGCTGAAATACTTAAGCGCATAATTCCCCATAAAGGTTTTGACGCAGCCATTGTCTCCAATGTGCCTTTAAGCGGTTCGGTGCAAACTTTGCCAGCAGGCGAAGGCCATAAGGAAAATTATGAGAAGGGCTCTTTCATTTGCAATGCCGCCGAGGCTGCCAGGCAGGCAGGGAAGCCTCTGCTTTTCTGCGTGGATTCTGGCCGACTGTATGATCCTTACTGTGATTATGCCGCAAAACTTGGCCTGCCCGTATTCCGTACGGCAGACCGCGCGGTAAAAATGTACATACGCTATCTGGACTATGTGAATGAAACTCTTTAATTTAATATGAATTACGAAGAAAAAGATTCCGGCAGCAGCCATTTAAAGAATGATCCGGTGCAGAAGCCCAAAAAGGTTTCCATTGTCAAAATCATACTGATTATATGCATATTGTCAACGGCTGTTTTTTCATATATGCTATATAAAAAAGTCTCCGGCTTTTTGCATTTTCTTACCGGAGAGATTGATGCTGTAACGGCTCCTTTTAAATACGGGAATTTCACGACAGCCGGACCTTTTCCTTTGCCTTCGGATGATGATGATAATGAAGGCAATCAGATGATTCAGCAGGAAGCCCCATGGAATGCTGAATCCCAGTCTGAAGCTGAAGGCGAGGAAGCTGAACGCATTGAAATACCGGCTGCCGAAAGCGCTAATGGTTCTGAAACAGCCTTAAAAGAAAATTCAGATGCTTATAAAAAATCAGAAAAAGCTTCTCCGGCAGATTCTTTTGGAGATTTATCTGAAAAAAATTCCCCGAAGACTGAATCATCTGCTGATAATCTTACTCCTTTTCCAAGGCAGCTCACTTCATTTGAGCTTTCACAGTTAAATAAATTAGCCCAGACAGCTAAAAACGAAAATACTTCCTATGAGATAATAAAAAACGGAATTTTCGCAGGCTGCGGCAGATATAAAATGGAAGATGGTTTAGGCAGGACTTTTTTTACCCATAAAGGCAAAAATGTGTATAAGTTTGCTTTTTTCCCGGCAAAGTATTTATTGCAAGATGATAAGGAAAGGGAACTGGCAGCTGGAACTGCATTTCTAACACTTATAAAAAAAGTATATGGCGATAAATACTATGAAGAGAATAAAGAAAAGCTTGAGAAGGCAAAAAAGTCTTTTTCAAAGGTTTGTTCAGAAACCAGAACCTGGGAGTGGAAGGTCGCTTTTTTTGAAAATTATGATTTCGCATGCTGCGCTGACGGTTTTGCCGTTTTTTCAAAAGAAGCGGAAGGCAAAAAAGGCAATGGCCTTTACTGATTATCTGAAATATCCTTTTAGAAATTTCTTTCTCTTTTCTTCTGGAAATTTCTCTATGGCATAGCGCAATGTTACGCGCGGAAGGCGGCTGTAATTTTGTTCAAGGAATGACAGGAGGCCAGCTTCGCCGCAATGCTTCATTGTCTCACGCAGCATCCAGCCTGTGGCCTTGTGAATAAGCTCTTCTCTGTCATTAAGCAGCATTTCAGCTATTTCAAATGCATCTTTGTTTTCCCCCTCTCTTATGAAGGAAATGCAGGACACCATTGCGATTCTCCTGTCCCATAGCAGCTTTGATTTAGCTAATGTTCGCAGAATATGCCTGTCCCGCTTTAAAAGCCAATTTCCTATTATTGCCGGGCAAGAAAGATCTACAAGATCCCAGTTACTTATATATTTGGAATTTCCCAGATAGGAATTGAAAATCTTTTCCTGTGTTTTTTCATCTGAATGAGAGAATTGCCATGCCATTAAAAGCACAGCTGCAAGCCTTGCCTCATGCCATTCGGAGCGCAGCAGTTTAAGAATTTCGCATAAAGGCATGCTCCTAAAAGGTTTTGTTATCGTTCTTGTCATGGGAACGGTTATGCCAAGAAATTTATCCCCCTCGCCATACTGGCCTTTACCGGTTTTGAAAAATTTAGACAAAACCGCAGCCTTTTCCGGCGTGCCTTTTTGTTTAAGGATTTTTAAAAGTTCCCCAATGCAGATATTCTTATTTTCCTGCATATATTTTTCCTATTAACCCGCATTTGCCTTTTGTATATATCATATAGCCTGTCTGAAACTGACAGAATTCAAAGCCATAGTCCTTTAAGCCAGACAATGTAGCGGAATCTGCATTGAACTGGTCATTATTTATCGTCATGTACAGAAAAATATCATTTTCCCTAAGTCTTGGCACAGTTTCAGTAACCGTAAGTACGCTGTCATTTTGTCCACGATGCCGTCCCATTTCCTTATTAAGCAGGAAATTTATGTATAATTCAGTAAGATTGAAAATTTTCTCGTCTTTATCCCATGGCTGAAACCAGTATATCTTTCCCCCAATAGCATATTTTTCTGCCATCATGCGCAGCCCGGGCATTACTTTTGCCCTTTCCAACATGACAGCATTTATATTTGCAGACGCATACGTAATTTCGCCGGCAAAAGATAGCAGTATCATGCAAATTGAGGCAATACGGAATATTAATGAAATACGGTTAAAACGCACATTTTCATTTTTTTTCCATGAGGAAAATACAAAATAAAGCAATGAAGGAAGTCCCAGCACGGCGGCAGGAAAGTAGTAATAATCAGAATTGAATTTTAGCACTATGTATTCGCAAACATACGTTGCCGATGCAATCAGCAAAGGGTCTGCCAAATACACAGGCTTAGACTTGAGAAAAAGGATTGCACAACACCTGCAAAATGCGGTTGCCAAAATACAAAGATATATTTTATGTTGCCATAATACATTATGCAGAAGATTCCAAAATGGCAAAATATCGTCAGAACGATAAGTTTTTCCATTTCCCGTATGGCCAAAATACAGCCACATGGACATAAATACCATAAAATTTATTATTATTAAATAATGGACAGTTTTTTCTGCTTTTGAAATTCCTTTTCTAAAAAAGATTAGTGAGAAAAATGAAAATGCGAACAATGCCGGAGGCACTGTCTCTTTGAGATATGCCGCATAAATTGCGGAGGCTGCAGCTAAAGCGAACCAAATATGCTTTCCAATGTTTCGTTCTTTCAAAAAAGCAAGCATCATCAGAGCAAAAAGCAGAAAAATAAGTCTTTCGGAATAAATAACATTCATAATGGTTGTAAAAAAACCGCCATTTGCAATCAAAAGAATACAGGACAATGCAGTAAGATATAAGGTATTGTTTTTTATGGAATTATCATCTGCCTTAGCAAAAAAATATTTATTAAACAGGCAAAAAAACAAATAACCGATTATGAAGGAAAAAGACACAAAAAGATAATGCGCAAATGCGGAAGTTCCGCCAGGAATTAATAAAAGCAGGTTAAAATCTAAACCTGCCAATGGAAAAAAACGGCCATGCCCGATATTTATGCTATTAAGCAGTGGAGCTGGCTTGCCCTGCGCCGTAGTCAGAATGAATGAATAATTGTCGCCTAGTATCCATTCCGCATTGTGCAGAATTACAAATACTGAAAAAAAGGCGGCAGACAATATTACAGACAAGGAAATTATTTCCTGTATTTTCTTCTGCTGAAAAAAAGATTTTATTGAACTTAAAAAATCTGTATTCATAATTATTTCACAGATCCTCTTTTTAGTCTGTCCATTATGGCGAGCCCAAGGCCGGTATGCGGCATTTCTTCGGCATAGATTTTTTTTATCCCGGCTTTTTCAAGTTCATGCAGCATATAAAAAAGATTCGCTGCCGCCTCACATAAATTTCTTTCAGCCGAAAGTATTTTGACAATGCCGTATTCCCCGAAATCTTCAGGCGGCTCACTGAAAGCCATGTATGCCGTGTTTTTGTCTTTCTCTGTTTTATCCCCGCGTTTTATTATTTTCATTTCCGCTGCGGGGGCATAATGTTTTTTCAGACAGCCGGGAGCAGACGGAAGACTGTTGCCGGAAATTACCGGACGCAGAACTTTTTCCCCAAGTTCCTCTTCTATTTCCTCTGCCGCCAATCCTCCAGCGCGCAGCAGCACTGGCTTATTTTCATGAAAAGTTATTATTGTGGATTCCACTCCGACAGTTGTGCGTCCCCCGTCTAGTATCATTGCAGGGCCTTTGCCCAGCTGTTCCGCGACATGAGAGGCTGTAGTGGGGCTGAGACGCCCGAATTTATTGGCGCTGGGGGCCGCAATCGGACATTCCGCGGCTCTGATAAGCGCTAGCGCTATTGGATGCTTCGGCATGCGCACGGCTACCGTGCTTAGTCCTGCGCTTACAATATCAGGAACTGCCTCCGTTTTAGGCAGCACCAGCGTAAGCGGCCCTGGCCAAAATTTTTTCATAAGCTTTTCTGCTTTGCAAGGCACTTCCTTAAAAAGCATAAAAGCCTTTTTTATATCATCAATATGGAGTATAAGCGGATCAAAGAGAGGCCTTTCTTTTATTTCAAAAATGCTGGCACAAGCTTTCGGATTGAAACAGTCGGCTCCCAAGCCGTATACTGTTTCCGTTGGAAAGGCCACTGTACGGCCTTCATGTATTATTTTGGCAGCTTTTTCAATATTCTTATCATCAGGTTTGAAAATATTTTCCATTTCGGTCATTTTGCTTATGTCCGCAGAACAATTAAAATTTTATTTATATTTTGCCGCTATGCGATAAAAGCCAGTTTTTTTCTATGTAGCTTCCTTTGCGCATGTATATTTTAACATATAAAAGATTTGAAGTTATCAGATTGAATTCTGCATGCTTTAATTTTTTAGTTATTTGCTCAGGCATAGGATTTGGAAGCCCATTTTCCGAGGCAAATAGCGGAATCATTACAACATCATTTCCGTTCAGATTTAACTCGTTTTCAGATGAAAATATCTCAAAATTTTCATTTCTGCCCGGCAAAATGGAATTATCTTTCTTCCTGTTTACGAAATCAATAAAAACATTGTATATGTGTCTCTGTCCAGCTATTGTGGAATTAATAGGATTATTTGAAATATCTTGCGGAATATGCCAGAAGAGTTTTCCCCCATTTTCCTTATGCTCTGCTATAGTTCTTATCAGCGGCATATGCGTTGTCCGTTCAACATAGCTCATTGAAAAATTATCAAAGCATGAAGGTATGTTTAATACAGATAACAGTAACAGCAATGCAAATCCTGATATTTTAATAATCGGCTTGTTTATTTGATATATTGTTAAGATTATTGCGGGAAGCGCTAGCAGCAGCGCGGGAATAAAATAATATGGGGCATAAAGTTTTAGTATAGCAAAAGAAATAATATAAGCAGCGCTTCCGAATAATAAGCTGTCTGTGAATAAATATTTGCGTTCATTGCGGAGAATTGCTTTCCAAAGTCTGAAAATGGCAAATGCTATGATTATTATATTTGTTTTTTCGGCCATAAGCACGGCTGAAATAGCATATAAACTGCTTTCGTTTCTTATGCCATAAATGGAGGTATGATTCCTGAAAGCTAGGAAATAATAGAATATTAAAAAACATAGCGTATTTATGAGAAGGAAAAAGTGAAAATATTTTTCTTTTTTTGTAAGCTCCTTATTAAACAAAAGATTAGCGATAGCTATTACTGTTAAAGCTCCTATCACAGTTTCCTTCATGTATGTGGCGTATGCCGCAATGATGCCAGATATTATGAAACAGCTTGTTTTTTGAGTTTTTATTCCTTTTATAAGAAAGAAAGCAAAAGCGGTAAGCAAAATGAGGAGAAATCTCTCAGGATAATTAATATCAAGAAATACCCATGAAAAACCGCTGGAGCAAATAAGAATTACAAGAGCTAAGGTTTTTAAATATAAATTTGCTTTGCTGTCATTGTTTTCTTTAGAAAATGAAAGCATGTTTTTATTTCCTAATATTTTCAGCTCGCCGGAAGTTTTCCAGAATAGGAATATTAATAATATAAATTGCAGGCAGATATATATGTAATGAGCTAAAGGCGATTGGGCGCCAGGAATGAATGCCAGCAGGTTAAGATCATAATGCCCCAATGGATAAAATCTTCCATTGGAAACTTTCTCTTGTCCTATATGCCTCCCGATATGTTCTGTAATGCCAATGGCAGTAGTCTGCAGTGTTTCAAAATCATCTCCTATTATCCAGTTAGCACGAAATAATATAAAAAAGGAGAAGACAGCTATAATGAGGCATAGCGAAAAATAACATATCCTTTCTTCTGTTTTTTTATTTAAAAAGAAAGAAAAAGTTTTTTCCAAAATATTATTTATCATCTGCCCGGCTCCTTATTTTTACAGAATGAATTTATGCGGAAAATAAATTTGGAATTTAATAAAGAAATTGTTTTTTTCATTCTGCATTAAAGGCCTGTTTTTTCCTCTATGATGAAAGAAGGCCTCTGCTTGGCTTCTATAAGTATTTTCCCTATGTATTCCGCTATAAGGCCTAATGCCATAAGGTTTATTCCGGAAAAACAGCAAAATAATCCAGTCGTGAATTTGGCTGTAATAATATTATATGCAGGCAAATCAGCTATGAGAAATAATCCGGTAATAAAGAATAAAATCCCTGATAGAGATATTATCTTAAGCGGAAGAGTGGTAAAGCTTGTTATTCCGTTCCATGCAAATGCCAGCATTTTTCTGAGAGGATATTTGGTTTCGCCTGCCGCTCTTTCTGTTCGGTCATAATAAACTGAATCTGTTTTAAAGCCTAAACTAAGTATTAGTCCTCTTAAGAAGAGATTTTTTTCTTTATATTTTCTAAGTTCCATAACTGACTTGCGGCCCATGAGCCTGAAATCAGCATGATTCGGAATTGTCTTTACTCCGCATAAGTTCATAATGCGGTAGAACAAAATAGCTGTGTTTCTTTTAAAAAAGCTGTCCGTATCTCTTCTTTTCCTCACTCCGCATACTATCTCTGTTCCAGAAGCATACTTGGCAAGCATTTCCCTTATGCATTCGGGATTATCCTGAAGATCTGCGTCAATTGTGATATATGCGTCCGCATCTAGGGCGTGGAGCCCCGCCAGCAAGGCTCCCTGATGTCCAAAATTGCGTGAAAGAGATATTCCGCAGATATGCTTGTTCCTATGCACGGCGGATTTTATGGTTTCCCAGGTTTTGTCATTGCTTCCGTCATTTATAAAACAAGCCTTGCTGTTTTCGGAAGCTATTCCTTCTTCTATGAATTTCCCCACAAGGTTTTCCATTGCCGGAATAGAAAAGGCAAGCATTTTTTCCTCATTATAGCATGGAAGTATAATGGCAATCTTCGGAACATTCATAAGTATATTTTAATAAAAATTGTGCCTGTAAATGAAAAAAGCCGCTCTCTTGCGGGAGCGGCTTATGTTATTATGCCTTAAAATTATTTAAGGTCTTTTTCGTTGGCGGTTATCTGAAGCTCAACGCGGCGATTCGCCTGTCTTCCGGCTGCTGTACCATTGTCAGCTACAGGATTTGCGGGGCCATGGCCCTGATAAGTTACGCTGAGGGTTTTGAGGCCATCAGTAGTAACCAGATAATCATATACAGCCTGAGCGCGGGCCTTTGAAAGAACTTCATTGGTCTTTGCTGAACCGGTGTTGTCTGTATAACCGTGTATTACGATTCTGTTCTTGGGATATTTCTTCAGAACTTTGTTCAGATTTTTCAGTGTGGAGATTGACTCCTGAGTAAGGGCTGATTTGCCTGTGTCAAAGAGAATATCGCCTTTGAGGGTGATTTTCACTCCATTGTCAGTTTTCTCCACATCAGCAATCTGAGCAAGCTCTTTTGCAAGTTTGTCATAGTAGTTGCCGATGAGTCCGCCAGCGGCAAGGCCTGCGGCTGCGCCATAGGCTGCGCCTTTGCTGGCTTTTCCGCCAGTGCTCTTTGCGACGAGGGCTCCGATTCCGGCACCAGCAGCAGCTCCAACTCCGGCGCCAATTGCGGTTTTAGTTCCGGGTGTTGTGCAGGCTGTCAGGGCTAAGGCAAACATGCTTGCGAATAATACTGTTTTTTTCATTGTTTTTTATCCTTATTGGGGTTTTACCCCTTTCAATCAGCCTTTAGCCTTACCGGGCCGGCTGGTCTTATAAATATTCTACAAAAAAAAAATAAAACTACAAACAAGGTTTTTCAGAGCATGGCAATTGCTGCATAAAGATTAATGTCTTTGTATAAGAAGAGTATTGTTTTTATGTTTTTTCGTCATTTTGAATTTATTTAAGCATTTCTACGGCTTAATTAGCTACTAAAACAAGTTTATCACGGAAAATAATATTTGTGTTCTTTATAAATATATTGTGCCAATGTTTTCATTTAACAGAGACGAGATTAAATAAAACTTTTTAAATTGCTATGATATATACTATAATTCATTGTTTGTTTTATTACTTTTTTTAAGGAGAATGTCATTAAATGAAAATAGATAAAAAGAAAGCCGTTAACACTGTAAAAAATACTGTTACTGATACGGTTAAAGGTTTCAAACAGTTTATAATGCGCGGCAATGTGGTAGACATGGCCGTAGGCGTTATTATAGGCGGAGCATTCGGGAAAATAGTAAATTCCCTGGTTTCCGATGTTATCATGCCTCCCATCGGAAAGCTTACGGGCGGTGTTGACTTTTCAAATTTGTTCATAAACCTGTCCGGCACTGATTATGCCAGTTTGGCTGAGGCCCAAAAAGCAGGCGCGGCGACGATAAATTATGGCCTCTTTCTTAATACTGTAATTAATTTTTTGATCATTGCAGCGGCCATATTCTTTATGATAACCTGGCTTAACAAGCTGAAAAATATTTTCGCTGCCGAAGAAGCCGTTGCCCCAGCGGAACCGACTACTAAGACTTGTCCTTTCTGCCTTTCAGAAATTCCGATAAAGGCTAAGAAATGCGCTCATTGCACTTCAGACCTTAAATAATAATTCTGCTTCTCATCTGAAAATTGGAAAAAAGGCTTGTCTCATTTGAGACAAGTCTTTTTATTGTTGTGAGTTTTATAATCTAATGCCCAGAAGCATCATTGTTTCTTCTGTTTTTGTGAGAATGCCCAGTTTTTTAGCATATTCGCATAGTCTAGCTGTATTTTTTTTGGAATCGGCACAGTATTGCCTCAAAACCTCAGAAAAAAATTCTTTTTCAAGTTTTGTCCTATATCTGAAACAGTCGCATATAGTTCTTTCCCTGTCATAAATCAAGAGAGTTGCCTCTGAATTGTCTTCTTTAAATCTTGCGGCAGTTTTTCCCAAGTTGAAAATATCCGGCTGAGAAAAATAAGGCTTTATTGGTATTATCATTTTTTTCAGCCTGGTCTGCGAAACTGTTCTAGGCACAGCTATTGTCCACTTTTTTGGTTTTGTTTTTATATATCCGTAATAGAATAAAGCTGAGTGAAGGAATATTATTGCTTCTGGAAGTATTTTGGCAAGGTAATTTATTTCTCTCAGTTCTGTGTTGCCAGGAAGCTGATAGTAGCCATGCTGTACTCTTTGCAATATGCCTTTCTGGCATAGCCTGGTCAAATCCCATTTCTCAATGCCATTGGAAATGAAATCTGATGTTTCGGCTATTCCCCCTG
>JAILAB010000025.1 GCA_024681855.1 Elusimicrobiales bacterium | reverse complement strand
AGAAAGCAGAAGGAAATAAAACTGTAAATATTCCTGCGTATCGGACGAATAAGATTATTTCCGTCTTACTGGGATAAGACAGTATATATAAACGGCCCTGACAAAATCAGGGCCGTTTTTCAATTACCGTAAAATCAGGTTTAATGCCAAACATCGCTGCTTTGCAAAACAAATTCAGCATAAAGAACAAGAAGGAAAAAGCATTATTTAATATGGCTCTGTTAAAGGAAAGTATTGACACAATATATTTATAAAGTCGCAAATATTACTTCGTCGTCCTGAACTTCTTTCAGAACCTAATTAAGCCGTAAAGATGCTGAAATAAATTCAGCATGACGGGAGAATACTAAAATCAATAATCTTCTTATATATAGCCTTAATGTTTTAAAGAATTTACAAAAGCGGTATAATCAGAGTAATGAAACAGATTGAAGATTTTACCGTTCTGATTTTATGGGGCCTTGTATGCGCCGGCACAATTACGGGTATTCTTTTAGGAGATAAATTTGTTTTCGGCATACTGGGCATGACGAATAAGCCGCAGGGCTTTCCTGAATATACGGTTCTTTCAGCTTCTGCCATACTGGCTTTTCTGCTGATAATATATCATATAGTGCGTAATAGCCATAGGAAAAAAACTGAAACAGAAATCATTCCGGATAAGGCCAGGCCGTTTGAGCCTACAGAGTTCAGAACTTCCGATTATTCGGTTATTTTATATTTTTTTATATTCGTATTCCTGGCAGTTTCCCTGTTTTTTATTTACTTGGCTTTTTTCACTCTTGACCCGCTATTCGGAGGAAAATTCGCTATGAATACAAACAATCCTGAAGCCCGCAACCAATGTTTTGCAACAGCAGCTTTTTGCATGTTTTTGGCAGGCGGCGTATACTGGGCAACCAAAGGAAGAAAATATTATATTAATGCCGAAGGATTCAGCCCGGAAAGTCACGAAGCCAAATCACGCTATTGTCCTATGATAATACCATGGAATAAAGTGGAAAATGTGTCTATACATGCCGTGCAGAGAAGTTCAGATTCATTGAGATGCATAATAATTTTCCACGGCATACCGCCGCTTTATTTTAAGGAAATCGGATATTCCCGTAAGCAGTTCGGGTATCAATTCAACCATATTTCCCGATCAGAGCTGGAAAAGGCAAAAGAAGCCATAAGCCGCATTGTGCCGTTAAAATATATAGAAGAACATTAAAATAAAAAGACGGGGGTGGAAAACTTACTAATCAGGCTATGCCATAACATCACACTTAACAACATATAGCTTTAGCAGTTAATTAAGAACTGTCAAATGTTTTCCGTGCTGTGTTATATTGCAAATATTTGCATATAAATCACAATGGATGCTGGATTAAAATTTCAGTGACGAAGAATAAAACAGCTGAATAGTATTGCGCGCATCAGATATAAATGCTTCAATTTTATCTGCCTTTATGAACCCGAAAGAATAATAAAGCACATATCTGCCGGAAGCGAAAATTCTTAAATTGTCTTTTATTTCAAGAGATGAAATCACGGCTGAACTGAACAGACGGCGCACCGCCTCTTCATTATTTCCGCGCAGCAGGTATTTTTTTGAAAACTCCGGATAATTGTCAAAATTAATATCACTGTGCATGAACAGTTTATCCGTCAGCCTGTTGAAAAAATTTTCCGGTACAAGGCTGAATTGCGGAAATTCCGTTTTCGCATCGTATTTAGCCAGAGCGCAGGTAAAAGTATGTACGGATCGGCTCTTGCCGGAGCCCGTGGTATATGAATAATCAAATACATTCATTACAGCATATGGCATGCTTATATTATGAATTACATTACTGATAATGCGGCTGCTTCCTATGAAAAACAGTTCTATTCTGCTTTTCATAACTTCCGCAAACTCTGATTCTCCTTCTGCGGAAAAAGAGAGTCCTAATTCCTCAGCTGTTTTCTGCAAAGCCGCAGAACGGCGCCTGCTGGAATAATAGTGTATAAGCAATGCCGAAATAAAAATTACGGCAAATAATATGAAAGGCAGAATTTCCCGATTGTTTTTAATAAATTCCATCACACTTTCCATTTTTTTCTCCTTATGCGCAATACAGACCAGGGAAATTTTTATTATCTGCGTATGCGGATATTTACCAGCCCTTTTTTTGAAAAAGCTTTACAGTTCAGTGTCGCATTGCAGAATA
The DNA here is from genome assembly GCA_024681855.1 of Elusimicrobiales bacterium. GTDB lineage: Bacteria > Elusimicrobiota > Elusimicrobia > Elusimicrobiales > UBA9959 > CACZRG01. The sequence continues at coordinate 17,891 of JAILAB010000025.1, read as the reverse complement.
CACATTCTGAATGGTATCCTTTGCTTCCGCAATAAAAGACTCCAGTTCCTCAGGTTCTATGCCGCCGGCTCTGCTGCAGTATACAATCCAGCTTCTGTTGAAATAAATTGTAAGGTCTTTTTTTTCACCTATGGATTTCACTACCGCAGGAATAAGCCGCTTTTCTATCACATCAAGGCGTTCATCATAATTATCTGGATAATAATCTTCATCTTCATAATTCGGTAAAATCAGCCTGTATTTTTGAGCGAACTCTGGATAATTTTCTAAGCCAGGATCAATTTCCCCGAACATCTTATAACTTAATTTACTGGTGTAGTCCGAAGGCCTTATTATGCAGTCCGGAAATTCTGCGCCTTCGTGACAGTTAACTAAAGCGCAGGTACATACAAAAGGGAAAAAACTTGGTTCACGCGAGTGTTGGGTATTGCGGTGGCCATGGTAGTCAAAAACCGACATGTTTCCAAATGGAAGGCCTATATTGCGTATTACATTCTTTATTTTGCGGTTGCGCAAGCCGAAATCAAAGGAGGTAAGGTGATCCCAGGCACCGCTTGCGTACATTTCAATTTCCAGATCCATATCACTTTTGCTGGAAAAACTAGAGCCTAAAGCTTCCGCAATTTCGCGAAAAATAGCTCTGCGACGCGGACGCTTGTGAAAAAATTCAATACAAAGCAGAATTATGAGAAGTGCTATTACTACAATAAAAAAAGTTGCGATACAAGTTATAACAATCTCAGCAGTAGTTTTAGGTACAAACATAAGGCTTCCTCTTATAATAACTGTAATGCAGGAGTCTCTAGATTAGATAAATAAAAAAACATCTCTTCATTAACATTTTAGTTAATTCTTCCAGCATGTGTAAAATGCTTTTTTGTTGCGCAGTACGGCTTACAAAATTGGCTCATCTGCCCATGTCTTTGCAGTGTTTCTGTAATGTGTGCCTTGGTCATAGCCTGGCTTTATTTGATTTAGTTTATTTTCTCAATATTCGCTTTTTTAAATATGCGCGTATGGCGGCTTTTTCATCTTTGCTGAAGAATCCGGCATTCCATATAACAGCTGGGAACAGCAGAGCGCAGGCAATCCTGGCAGGCAGGGAGAATGCGCTGGGCGCAATAATGCCTAAAATGAAGCATGCCGCTGCGGCAATCGCCAGTATGGCTGTTTTGCGAAATTCATACGGTATTGCATAAATGCGGCGGCACATCAGGAACATCATTATGCACATAACGGCATAAGAAATAAGCAGGGCAAGAGCGCCGCCTTTCATTCCAAGAAGCGGTATTAACAGAATATTCCCAAGAATGCTTAGGACAGCGCTTGTAAGCGTAACGCAAAGAGATATCCAGGTTTTCTTTGTAACAATAACAGGCGCAAGCAGGTTCACATAAGCGCCATACAGCAGATTCGCCCCAAAGAAAATTGGCAGCAGGTTCAGCGCACCCCAGTATGCTGGGCCGAACAGCGATTTGCCGAATATTTTTAGCTGAACAATGTCTGCTATGAAGAAGGACAGGAACAGCCAGGCGGCCAGCCCGAAAGCCGTGAAATATGTAAAAACCTTAGCAAATATATGCGGAGCGTCCTTCTGCCCTATTCTCTCAATCACGAAGGCTCTCCAGGCTGTATCAAACATATTCACGAGCAGCTGCATGAAAATGCCCAGCTTTGCCGCAGCCTGATAAATGCCCAGCGCTTCTTCGTCCATTGCTTTTAGCATTACAGGCCTGTCAAAAATCTGCACTATCATTGTTCCTGCCCCTGCAATGAAAAGCGGCCAGGCATAGCGCAGCATTTCCAGCAATATTTTCTTTGTTCCTGGCATGTTTTTTAGCCTGAATAGCTTAAATTCGGACATTAACAGGCAGGCCTGGAAAAGCGAGGCGGCTATATTGGCCTGGAAAACAGCGTCTATTCCGCAACCCAGGCTGCCTATCATTATGAAAACAATCAGCACATTCAGTATTATGCCCAGTGATTTTATGAAGGCAAATTTTTTTGCCTTATGCTGCATGCGCATGTCGGCAAAAGGAATAAGCGTTAATGTGTCCAGCACAAGTATCGCTGCGGAATAATAAACATATTTAATTGCTATTCCGCCAAGCCCTGCCCAAAAAGAGGCAAATGCGCATAAGGCGAAAGTTAAAAATGCGGTTGTGCAGAATTGGAATTTCAGCGCAGCGGAAAAGGCAAGCTCCCTGTCAGCTGAATGGCGCATATAGGCTTGGTCCAGAGCATAGTGATAAAGTATGTTCATGAAAGCAATATATGAATATGCCGCAGCCACTATGCCATATTGCCCGGCCGGCAAATAATATGTGTAAAATGGAGTAAGAAAAAAATTGAGAAAACGAGCCAATACGGTGGAAACGCCATAAATGAGCGATTCCTTTCCTAGCGTTTTTATCTGATTTCCTGCTTTGCGCGAATGGCTGCCGCTTTTTTTTATTTCCGCAGGCTTTTCCTTTTCCATGACAATGCCTGATTTTTCTTTGGAATCCATAATAAGGCTTTTAATCCATGCCTTGTTTTTTCTAATTATAACATTTTTTCATTAAGCGCCTTTTATGTTATTATAATACTAAGGAATGCTCTTTATGACTGTGTTCCAATTTTAACTTTGATATGATTTGCTTTAGCGCTTATTTATTGCCTGAAGCCATTATTGCCATGAAAAAAATTCTTAATTGCCTTATTGCCATGCTTTTTGCTGTTTCTTTTTATGCCTGCGGCGTTCCGGACCATACCGAAGGCGGCCTTGTTTTTAAGACTGTTTCTCTTAACAAAAAAGGCAAAATAGCTTCTGCGAAAATTTCCTGGACAAGCTCTGTGGAAGTTATGAAAGCAGCTTCTGGAAGCGAAGATGAGGAAGAGGCCGCAAGGCTTAACGCAATGATTTCCTCTATGATATTTGAAGGCGAAAAAGATGTCAAAATAGCTCTTGAGCATAAACAGAAAGAATATTTTTCCTCTATTTCTGAAGATGACAATATTCGTTCCGGCAATGGGAAGGAGCTTATTTCTTGGGAAGGCAGGCTTTATGGCAAAGTAATATCCGTTGACGGACAGTTCATAAGCTATGAGCTTTCAGACTTTTCTCAGTCAGGCTCTTCCAGCGGAAATACAATGGTGACCTATTCCGTTTTTGACCGGCAGTCTGGGCATGAGGCCCCTCTTTCATTTTTCATTCCTGAAGAAAAAAAGCCTGAATTGCAGCATATAATAAGGGATACAATGGTTCAGGAAAAAGAGCTTTCTTCTTATGAGGATTTGAAAAAGGATTTCCTCATATCAGATCTTGATGTAACTAATAACTTTTATGCAGATGAAATGGGATTGCATTTTGTATACAATGCTGGGGAAATAGCTTCCCATTCCGAAGGGCCGCAGAACATTCTTATAAGGTGGGATGTCCTTAAGCCCATAATGAATGAAGGCATAATGTGAAGGCCATGTCAGAAAACCTTGGTTTCAGGTAGCTTGCATGGGCTGGATTCAGGACTTGCGCGGAAAAAATGTTTTCATAGCCGGTTCTAAGAAAAATGCCGGAAAGACAACTTTTATGAATTATGCCGCAAGGAAGCTTAAGGATTGCAGGCTGGCATTAATGAGCATTGGCATTGACGGCGAGGAAAGCGACGGAATCTTTGCTAACCCTAAGCCGAGGATAATGATTGAGAAAAATAATCTTTTCTTATGTTCTGAAAATGAGCTTGCAGCCAGCGGAACGCAATACGAGATATTGAAGGCATATCCTTTCCGAACGGCCTTAGGCAGGCCGGTGCTGGCCCGTGCTTTGCGCAGAGGACAAGCGGAAATTTCCGGCCCTGAGAATAATAGCCAGCTGGCCGGACTGATTGCCGATGCGCGCGAGCATGGGGCTGAAACGGTATTTGTGGACGGAGCTGCGGACCGCATAACTCATTCCGCAACAATTGGCAATGCCGTTTTAGCTTATGTGGCGCGCATTGAACCGGAAAATATCTCTTCAGCCATTTCCTCATTAAATATTTTGGCCGCATCATCAGAATGCGGATTATGGAATGATGGAGAGCCTGCCAAATCCTGCTCAATAAGGCTGCCTGGTGCAGTTACTGAATCTAGGGCGGAGCGCGCTGTAAGCGAATATTTTGCTTCTTTGCGGAAAACAGGAAATGCAATTCCTGGAATGCCTCATGCCAGCAGGCCGGCACTTATTGCGGACAATCCTGCCTGTATTTTTCTCTCATGGCAGGCTTGGCGACGCCTTGCTGCAAAATGCGATATTTTTTTTCTTAGCAAAACTAGCTCTATTCTTTTAATTATTAATTTGTACAATGTAGATAAGGCGGACTTTGAACGGAGATTTTGTTCCGCAGGAAAATGCAAGGTTATTTATAACCCTTATGCGGGCTAATTATGATAAAGGCAAGAGAATTTTCGGAATTTGAAACGTTTTACGCGCTTTACAAGCCTCTTACAGTCTATGGGCGCGCCGAAAAAGAAAAACGCAGGTTCTTTACGGATAAATCTGAACTTGAAAACGAACTTGATTTTATTGACGCAATAAAATCCCTTGTGGCTGCAAAGGCTGTAAAGGATAAGCTGCGCCATCATCTGCGCAATATTCCGCTGATAAAAGCCGATAATCCGATCGAGTCTTCCGCAGCGGAACTTTTTCTCGTAAGAAAGTTCCTGATGAATGTCAAAGCCATTTTTGAAATTCTTCCGGAAAGCACGAGAAATATTTTCGGCGCTGTGTGGGGGTCTTCTGCCCTGCTGGCGCTTCTGGACAAGGGCGGCAGGGGGGAGGCTTTCTTCATAGCGGACTGCTATTCCGAAAGACTTGCGGCTAAACGCAGGGAAATACTTGCCGCGGATATAAAACTAAAAAGCCTTAAGGAAAAGCGGCTTAGGGAGATTTCCAGCCGCTACGGATTTGATTTTTCCGATAGGGATTTTCTTATAATACTGGATAAGAATTTCGCATCTTTCGGCGAGCAGCATGATCTTTATGCCGAACCGCATGATTTTGGCCGGCTTATGATAAAGCCTGTATATGGCAATGAGTATCTTTCGCTCGCAGCTGAAAGGGAAAGACTGCGCGCAGAAGAAGCCGTGCTTGAAAAGAAAGTAGTGGATCAGCTTATATATGCCGTAAACGCGGACAGGGAAAATCTGCAGCTTTATATTGAAGCCGTGCGCCGCATTGATACCGCCGTGGAGAAAGCCCGTCTTGCCATAGATATGGATATGACCCGGCCTGAAATTAATGATGCTCTGCCGGAAATATCTGAAACAGGTAATACCAGAGGGAGCATAGAGCTGAAAAATGCCCGTTTCATTCCGCTTGAAAAATCCTTGCAGAAGACAGAACTTAAGTATATGCCTTTCAGCGCTTCCTTCGCCAGCCGCATAAATATCCTTCACGGTTCCAATATGGGAGGCAAAACAGTCGCGCTTAAAACATTTGTGTTTTTTCAGCTGCTTGCGCAGAGCGGTTTTTATGTGCCTGCTGAATATTGCCGGGTCTCATTGTTTAATGATATCTGCTTTATAGGCGGAGACGGGTCCGCTTCAGCCGGCGGGCTAAGCAGTTTCGGCATAGAAATGAATGATTTTATAAAAGCCTGCGGAAAACTTGAAAAAGGGCCAACATTATTCATTATGGATGAGTTCGCCCGTACAACAAATTCCGAGGAGGGAACCGCACTGCTTAGCGCCATTCTTGGCTGGCTGTCGCAGCGTAGCGGAGCTTTCGTTTTTCTTGCCACGCATCTGGCCGGGCTTGAGGCTCCTGAAAATTCCTCGTGGTTCTGCATGAAAGGTTTTGACCGTGCCGCCTTTGGAACTTATTTTGAAGAACATTCCTCGGCAGATTTGGAAGAGAAGCTGCGCCGCATAAACAGGTTCATGTGTTATGAAATGCTGAATGTGAGCCGCGAAAGCGAATCCCGAGACGCAGTGAAAATAGCTGGAATATTGGGTGTGGATAAGGAAATAATAAACCTTGCCGGAAAAATAATTGCAGACCGGAAAAAATAATTGTATTTACTTGTCCAGCTGCACTTGCAACATTAATTTGCGCTTTACTGAATTTGGCACATTAATTCGCGATTTGCTTTTTACGGATAATTATATTAATATAATAGTGTGATATATTATTCAGTATAGGATGTGTTGAAACGGATAAAATTATGAAAAAAATATTATTTCTTGTACTGTCATTAATGATTTCAGTTTCCTCCGCGGAGGCGAAACAGTTCATAGTAACTGTTGAAAATAACACAAAAGCCCCTGTGGATTGGGAAGCTTTTGTTACCCGTTCCGGCGGTTCTGTAGTGGAACAATATGATTTTATAGACGGCGCTCTTCTGGAACTTTCAGACGAGCAGGCTGAAAGACTGAAAAACAGCCGTTCAGGCGGGATTACTGTGGAAGAGGATAAGCCTGTACAATGGCTTAAAGAGAAAAAATCATCTGTCAGGAATCTGACGGAAATGTCAGGCACTTCTGTGCCCAAAAATATAGTGCCGGCAGGCAAACCTGTTGCAACTGATACTGTACAGGGTTCCAGAGGCCTGGGCGAGGAACTGTATGAATATTTTAAGCCTAAAGGAGAATATCCCTGGAACATTATCCGCATGGACCTTAATAATGTGTGGAAACTTACACTGGGTCAGGGCGTTAAGGTTGCCGTTGTCGACACCGGGATAAATTACAATCACCCTGATTTAAAACCAAATTATGCCGGCGGAATGAATTGCGTGAAAGAAAGCAATCCTCCGCTTGATGACAATGGACACGGAACTCATGTGGCCGGAATCATTGCGGCCGCTTTTGATAACAATGGTATTATTGGCATAGCGCCGAAGGCCAGCCTTTATTCCGTAAAAGTAATGCGCAAAGACGGTTATGGCAAACCTTCGGAAATATTAAAAGGTGTTGAATGGTGCGTTAAGAACAATATGCATGTAGTAAATATGAGCATCGGCGTTGGTGACGGCTTTGAAGCGATAAACAAGGCTGTTCAGGTTGCTGCTGCTAACAATATCACTGTTGTGTGTGCCGCCGGAAATGAGAGCGAACAGGTTCTTAATTACCCTGCCCGTATTCCTGAAACAATAGCTGTTACCGCTTCGGATCCCAATGATAAATTCGCATATTTTTCCAACAGCGGAAAGGAAACTGATTTCATTGCTCCCGGAATGTTCATTTATTCAACATTTAAAAACGGGTATCAGTTCCATGAGGGTACATCAATGGCCTGTCCTCATATAACCGGAATGGCAGTTCTTGCTTATTCTCTGGGATACAGAACTCCGGCACAGATACGCGCTGCCCTTAAGGCCTCCGCAGTAAAATTGGGAAGAATTGCAGCGGCAAAACAGGGCGCAGGAATGCCAACCGGTGCCGGACTGGCCAAATATTACCTGGGAAAATAAAACATTTATTCCCAGACCGCAAAAAAGCCCGCATGAAAGCGGGCTTTTTTATGTGCTAATTAATGCACCAATTTTTTTCTCAATGATGAGCTTCTTCGCTTTTTCTCTTAATCAGGGTGCGTTAAACGATTAAGCGCAACGGTTAATGAAAAAGCATTGATTGTTTTTGGACTGAAAATTTTTCGTTTTTGTTCTGCCCTATGTCCGTGTGTGTTTTTTTATTAGAGTTTTTTTGTATAATATTATTTGTTGATTTTCCAGGCCGGCCCTGGTTTTTTTTAAACATGTAAGTTAGACATAACTAACATTATCTGGGTCTAAATCAGGGCCGGCCTGTTCAGTGTACTGAATATATTGCGTGCATGTTCAATGGAAAACACGGCAGTAAAGATACTATCAAGGAGAAACAGATGAAAAAAATAATATTGGCAATTTCTTTCGCGGTAATGTCCGTTTCTGCGGCTTTCGCACATGGCGAAGGCGATAACGGTGCGCATCATCATGGCGGATTAAGGCATTTTACAAGCCCTGAAATAAATGTAATGGAATATGAAAACAATTTCAGCGGATATTTCCACGGCAGTTACATAAATATGTCCCCGAATAAAAAACAGGACGGTTACGAAGGTTATGTGATTTTCAACGGGAATAAAATCAATGCGGAAATGAAAGCCAAAGAGGTAAAAGGAAAGGATGGCAAAAAGAAAAACGCATTTTCTGCGAAATTTGGCGATATATCTTTTGAGTTTGACTCGCTTGACGCAAGGAACGGGGTTTACACATTCAGGAAAGGTGAGGAAAAAAACACGGTTTCAGTTATTTTTGAATACCGGAAGGGGCCGCACATGATAAACCCTGTTTTCGTAGTGAAAAATAATAACCGCTCTTACATCGTACGTATGGAAGGCGAAGCCTGCTATATGCGCAGCCTCTGGTATTCCATGATGATTTATGGAATGAGCAATTTTGACACAAATCCTCCTGCACAGGCAAAGCAGGCGGCAAAGGACGCAGACAAAAAGGAACCTGCCGGCACGGAAAAGGAAGATAAAAAGAAATAATTGTGCAGAATTTGTAAGGAGCGAAAACAGCGCGCAGGGCAGTTTATGCGCGCTGTTTTTATGTCTTATGATTTTAAGCAAAATCCAATTCGCAAGGTATCTTATATTATGCTTTAACAAGTAAGGAGGTATTGTGCCATAGAGCTGCTATGCCAAATAAACGGCCCTAGTTTTATTTTAGTAAACTTTAAGTATATGCTTAAGAAAGTGAACAATTTCTTACACCAAAAAACTTTGATATCTTTTTTTATGTCTTTTATATATGCGGCACTGACCTTTGTGTGGGTGCAGCACCATGAGCTTTGGGCTGATGAAGTTAATGTATACCTCATACTAAAAAATCTTTCATTTGGGCAGGCCTTAATGCATATATCAGCAGAAGGGCATCCTTTTTTATTTTATATGCTGTGCCTTCCATTTGTGAAAATGGGCTTCTCAATGTTTTCTGTTCAGATGATATGCCATGCCGCATGTAGCGCAGCCGTGTTCATTCTGTTCAGGTTTTCTCCGTTCCCATTTGTTTTAAACCTTTTGTTTTCTTTAAGCGCAGGGATGTTTTATTTTTTCCCTGTGATATGCAGAAGTTATTCCATCCTTCCCTTGCTTCTTTTATTGTTGGCGGCATTATATCCTAAAATAAAAGAGAATAATGCCGATTGTAAATATGTTCTGTTATATGCTTTCCTCATAGCGTGTGCAGCAAATACACATATAGTTATGTACGGATTTGCGGTCAGCTTAGCTTTGCTTTTTTTTTGTGATACATACAAAAAATCAAAATTATTTGGAGAAACCCCAAAAAAAATTTTATCTGCTTATTTTGTACTGTTGTTAGGCCTTATACCTCCTATTTTCACAGTATTTATTGGACTTTCAAAAAATAGTGTTTATAGACGGTCTATCCCTGAAATTAGCTATATATATGGCGTTTGCAAGAAAATCATTGTCAATTTCTATGATTTTATTTCACCGGACTTGTCTTTAAGAGAACCTCTTACAGGAATATTTGCGATATTTGCTTCCTCAGCAGTCATTTTGATAATTATTATGTTTTTTTTCTATCTTAAGAAAAAATCAGCAAAAATGCTGTATGCTGCCCTGTTCTCTGTCTTTTTTCAGATAGGAATTTACATTGCTAGTTATTCATACATATTGCCTTACAGAATTTTGCTTATTCCATTGATATTGTTCTTTTTCAGCTGGATTTCTTTTTATGAAAAAAAAGAGGATTCTGTTTATCAAAAATATCTGGGATTTATTTTGGCGGCATTATTTATAATTTCCATTCCAGGCGGATTATATGCGATAAGCAGGGATTATAAAGAGAATTTTTCATCTGCAAAAGAAATGGCTGAATATATAAAATCAAGCATTCCTGACACCCCTAATACCTATATTTTTGCGACTGTCCCGGCGAATGCTTTAGGAATAGCATATTATCTGGATAAACAGCCGATTTATGATTATGAAAAAAGAAGAATTTATTGTTACACCCCGAGTCCAGATTTCTTTTTGAAAACATCTTTCAATCATGGAGATAAAGTGTATTTAATTCTTTATAAGGAAGAAGAACATCTTTTAAATCAGTTTAAAGTTATGTATAAAACAAAGCACTCTATCTTGGCTTTTGAAACATTTTACCTTGTTAGCCTTATTTAGGGTGCATTGAAACTCTATGACGATGATGGCTTCCGCGGTTCTCTGCGGCAGAAGATTGTAAAGCATAAGTATTGTTTTGGGAGACTATTCTTTATTTTCATTACGCTCTGCGCTTTCTTCTCCAGAATATTATTCCTGTTATTGCCAATATGCTGACTATGGTTCCTGCCCAGGAGAAATCCTTTACTCTCGGCTTTACATAGCTGTCATTACCGGAGACAAAATAAAGCCTGAAAGGCAGGATATACCTGCATATATTGAATGACTGCGGCTTGTCATATCTGCGTTCCATTTTGTTTTCAAATGAGAAATCGGAAGTGCGCAGCGCATAAATGCGTTCTCCGTCGCTGTCCGAGGCTTTTATCGTATGATAAAGCAGGTCGCCGGAAATATACAGTTTTTCCTTCTGCGGATTCCATACCGCATCTGTCTTTATAAGTTCGCCGGACGGGCGCAGAACATAAAAAACATTGTCATTGTCTACGACATAGCCCAGAATTTCCCTGCTTGATATTTCAACAATGGAAATGTATTTTATGGAAATACCGTCCGCTGATGAAAAATGCCTTGCCTCCGGCCTGCCATCCGTCATTTTAAGCTGGTACAGGCGGCCTGCGGAATCCGTGAGCAGATAGCCTTCGTCAAATTCCTTGCGGTGCGTAGGATTGCCTGATGTAAGTTTCGCCGGAAATTTGAACCCGATGTCCGCCAATGCCTTTGTGAAAGCCTCTGTTTTCGCCTTGTCCTCTGAATTTGAGTTCATTTCGTAAATGTGCAGGCCATCCTTATGGAAAATCATGGCATGTTCCGGATCCTGCAGTTCAAGGCGCACAGGAACGGATTCCATAAGCAGCTGCGCAGGTGCTGGCTTCGCATTGACATACTGTGGTTTTTCAGACATGGAATACCTGTATTTTTTCACAAGTTCCGGGGTTATCTTGTGTCCGTCAATTTCCTTGGGCAATGCTCCGCGGCCTGTAAGAACCATGTAATAAAACAGTGGCTGAACCTCGTCGCCATGGGCATTGCCTTTGCTGTCTATAAGTTTCAGTGCCTTTCCGCCGCTCCGGTCAATATAGGTGAAATCGTGCAGAATGGGACTGTACATTGTGAACGGTGCGGAAAAAGGCTTTGCCGTTATAATCGCACATATCCATGGCACAATCCATAAAGCAAGTGCCGCCGTACTGAAGATAATAAAACCTTTACCAGCTGTTTTCATGTTAAATGTCATAATATCGCTTTCTCCGTTTTCTGAACCGTAACCGCATAATATGGCATGTTGTTAAGGTTCTCCTTTCCCTGTTAATCCTGCACTCCCTCTTTGAATCTGGCTATGCCATGGAATACCATGCAAAGACCTGCGGCAGAATACAATGCAAGCCACGGCAGAAAGCCGTTATACGCTTCCGGCACGGGGGAAATGAACAGCAGCCGTGCCATTCCTGCCAATAAGACAAGCAGCAGCGTACGCATTTTCCACGAAGGTTCCAGGCATACGGAAGCGACCCATATATATGACACGAAACCTGCCAGATACCATACTGCCGCTGTTTTCATTATACGGCATACAAGTTCCGAGGCTATCCACTGGTTCAGCGCAATGCTTACAGCCACCGCCTGTACCGAAAAAAGTAAAGAAAGGGCCGCAATACCGTACAGACACATAAGCAGTATTGTCTTCCATTGCGGATAAGGAATATGCAGCGTAAGTTTCAGCCTTTTGCCGGAAAGTTCCGGCAGCATCTGCACCACGGCAAGCAGCCCGCCCAGTATAAAAGGCAGATATTTGAGCTGTTCTATAAGCACGGAATCATGCGCTATTACATAGCCCCATAGAAAGGCGTTTCCCTTGAACTGTGCGGCTTTGCCGAGACCAAGCAGAATATATGCCGTGCCAGAAATCAGTACAGCCGCGGCAGCCAGCACATACCAGCGTGTCTTTATCCATTCTTTGTAGAAAATCATCTTTTTCATATTATTTTGATACTTCAGAAAATCTGTTTACATATACGGAATTTCCTGAACTCCTAACTGCTCACTCCTAATTTCTAACTTGAAACGCAGAAAAAGGTACTTTTTCTGCGTTTCCTTAATACTTTCCTGTAAGTTCAATGAAAATGTCTTCAAGCGTCATTTCCGGATATCGTGCCATAAGCGTTGCGGTTTTCTCCTGCACTAGTATTTTGCCGTAATCCATAACTATACATTCGTCTATTATCTTTTCAAGGTCCTGTATTATATGGGAAGTAAGGAAAACCGTTTTGCCCTCATTGCGGGCATAATCACGCAGATATTCGCAGAAAAGCCGCCTGTATCCGGGGTCAAGGCCAAGCGAGAAATCATCAAGCACGAGAAGATCCGCATTCTGCGCGAGAATAAGCCCCAATGCTACCTGCGAACGCTGCCCGTTTGACATACGGGAAATTTTCTGCCCCGGAGCAACTTTCAGCTTGTCCATAAGGTCATAATAGGCTTTTTTGTTCCATTTCGGGTAAAAAGCGGAATAGAAACGTTCTATCTGCTCAATGCTCATGTATGAATGCTGTACATGGCCTTCAAGCAGCAGGGCAATCCTTGCTCTTGTTTCCGGTCTTAGATTCTGCACGTCCTCGCCGAAAATGGTACATCGGCCTGACCGTGGTTTCAAATATCCCATAAGGATATTTATCGTCGTGGTCTTTCCTGTGCCGTTTTTGCCCAGCAGTCCTATAACCGCGCCTTTTGAAACCTCAAAGTTCAGGTCTTCGTAAATTTTCCGTTTACCGTAATAATGTGTAAGATGTTCGCATTTTATGACAGTTTCCATAATTTTTACGCTCATTGAAATTTTAGCAAAAAATTAGTCATGGCTAACAATTTTGATTTTTTTCTTTGTATGTTTTTTTAATATTGTTTACCTGCTTATATTTCCTGCAATGATGCCTTGGGCAGCATTGCCACTCATGCGGCACCGGTTTAAGCACAGTTAATGTTTATGCTGTATGGTTATTTCTGATTCATTCTGATTAAAAAAAATTATAAAATAAATGATTAATCCGCTGTGCATGCGGTACTGTACGGAGAGAATATATGTACGATAACGGTAACCGGAACTGGCAGAATGAAGGCCCTGTAAGAAATGTAAGAGGCATGACCGCAAGAAGAATAATTGTTATTGCTGTTGCGCTATTTGCCTGCAGTGCGCTTAAATTTGGGGTAAACACATTCCTGACTTCCATTGGCATGGAACCAGTGCTTCCTAAAAGTCAAAGATATCACAGGAATAGAACCGCAAAACAAACCGAGATAATAAAAACAGAAAATACTGCAATACCGGCGGCGCCTGATCCTGAAGCTGTAAACAGGCTGAAAGAAAAATGTTATGACGAAAACTGTGGAGTAACCTGCGTAGAAGACGTATGCACGGTAGAAAGAATGTATCCCGGAACAGATATAAAGAAAAAAACATTTTATACAGCCGCAGGAAAGCCTGAACGAATGGATTACTGCCTGAAAAAAGACAGGTATGGAATCTGCGCCGGAGGAGGCACGGCATATTACAGTCCCGATGGCCGGATAAAAACTCTTATGAAATGTATTGCGTATGACACAAGAGGAGTATGTCTGCGTGCTGGGAACATGATAAATTACATCTATGATGAAAAAGGTAACATTTCGCTAAAAAAAGTTTGTTCGGACATGGCATGCCGCAGAACCGAATACCTGGCTTATGCGTATGATGAGCACGGGAATGCTACGGTAAAGGCGGTTCCATGCAATAATCTCAAAAACGGGAAATGCGAAAGCTTCGGCAAGGGGGATATTATGGAATATGATGCCGGAGGCAGAAAAACATCCGTCAGAAAATGCGAAGCCTTTAATCCTGACCTTAGCTGCGCTGAATACTCTGTTTCCGCAGGACAGAACTGGAAATATGACGAAAATGGAAAGAAGATATACTTTGACAGCTGTACGGAAGTAAATGCCAAAACCGGAATATGTACGGCGCGTGAATATGACATATCTTATACATACGGCAGCGGCAGCGAACCTGAAAGTGCTGTTTACTGCGTTAAATATGACGGAAATGGAAACTGTACTGGCAAAGAAAACTACACATATTCATACGAATATGACGATAAGGGAAATATTTCAAACAAAACCGAATATCTTATTCAGCGCAGCACCGGTACAGCCGGAGATGTAAAAAAACTGAATTATGTTCAGCTGTATGATACAGCTTATGACAGGCGCGGACATAAAACCCATGTAAGAAAAGATATGTGCGGAATGCCTGGCGGAAATAAAAAATGTATTTATGAGGAAACATTCTTTGATGAAAATGACAGAAATCTGCGTTCAACGCTGTGCTCGGAAGTTTCAGACATTGGCGCATGCCGTAAAGGAATGTTGAAATTAACTCTGTATGACGATAACGGAATTCTTACGGATACAGGACGCTGATATTTCTGACCGCATTACTGTATGAATGTAAAAAAATATCCATTAATGTAGCGTGGAGGAACAAATGAGCGGAAACAAAGACTGGCGTGCTATAAGAAAAGCAAGAAGAAAAAAAATTGGAATTTTAGGTAATATTATGTTTGTTGCATTATTAATTATAAGCACGGCAAATAAGTTTTCATCTAAAATCAGCGGTTCCCAAAAGAATGGAAAACAACCTGCGCCATACACAATGTCTTATAATTCCGCCCAGAATAAAAATGCTTATGCCGGTTCTTCTGTCAATCAGAACAGTCTGAATGCAGGCATGGATAGTCAGGCACATAATCCGGCACCCATACCGAAGGAACTGCTTAGACGTGAAAATGCTGAGGCATATCCCGGTTCTTATAATATGGCACAGAGAAAAAGTGCTTATTCCGGTTCTTATAATCTGTCTCATGGAAAAAATTATTCAGATTCTGGCAGTATGGCTAATCAGAACATTTTTAATACAGAGGCAGTCAGTAAGTCAGATAACCAGGCAGATATGCGGCCGAAATACAGCCAGCATGAAACAATTCTTTCTTTGAATGAACCTTATAATCCTGGAGAATATGATAAAAATATTTTCGATAACACAGTAAAAGCACTTGACAGAAAATGTTATGACAGAAACTGCGGCATAAACTGCGCCAACGGTTCATGCACAGTGGAAAGAACATATCCTGGTACAGACATAAGGAAAAAAACGCTTTACGGGTTCGACGGAAAATCTTTGCGGATGGAATACTGCCTTGTAAAGGACCAGAACGGAATATGCTCTGCTGGCGGCTTTGTTAATTACAGAAATCTCAAAACACTTGTCCAGAAATGTGAATCATACGATAAAAACGGAAAATGCACGCAGCGCGAAGAAGGAAGAAAAGAATACATATATGATGAAAAAGGCAACAATATCAGGATAATAAACTGTTCAAACGCTGATTGCAGCAAAAATATGATTACGGAAAACATATATGACGGGCAGGGAAACAAAGTCATACAGAATGCAATATGCGCTGATTACAGTTCCAGCGGGGAATGCAAAGAGATAAAAGGCGGTAATGTCATGAAATATGATGCAGGAGGCAGAAAAATCTCGGAAAGAAACTGCCTAAAATACCACAGCAACAAAACCTGTGCAGAATATGCCGGTAATTTCGGCATGAATATAAAATATGACGGGAAGGGGAATGATATTTATTCTGAAACATGCTCTGAAGTAAATGAAAGAACTGGTGTATGCACTGAGCTGGCCAGTTCATCATATCGTAAATACGGCAGCAGAAAAGAGGCCGAAGCCTTTGGAAACTGTACCAGCCCTGACGGCAAAGGCAGCTGCGCAAAGAAAACCGACTATATAAACTCATACGAATACAATGATAAAGGCGATATAACAAAGAGAACCGTATATTCTGTGCCGGACTCTGCCGGAAAATCAGGCAGAAAAATAAGCAGAATACAAAAATATAACATAACTTATGACCGCCAGGGACATAAAACGAATGAACGGGAATACAAGTGCGAAAAAACCGATGAACAGGGAAAATGCGTTTCCGGCTGGAAATATCAGGATATGGTCTTTGATGAAAACAACCGGGTTATTAGCAGAAAGGTATGCAAAAAAATGTCTGACAGCGGTACCTGCATTGATGAAATTCCCGCGCCCAAAATATCTCTGTATGACGATAATGGAACATGGATAGACGGAACACTGAGCTTGTTCTTTGAAGCATTATTATTTTAGGGTCCTATTCCCCAAATCTGAAAATTTATTGATTTTGGGGAATAGAAAATTATAATATAACCTTAAACACACAAGTCCGTCATTGGGCCGGCATCCGCAGCCTGGCATGACTGAATGTGTTTGGGCATAGTGTATATTATGAAGCTGATTTCCCGCAGAGATTACCTTTCGGAACTTATGCAGCTGGCAGGCACGCCGGATATAAAGGTTATCACAGGCGTACGCCGCAGCGGAAAATCCAGACTGCTTGAAGAATTCCGTACCGCCATATCATCCCAAGATAAAACAAGCGTAATTCACATAGATTTCAACCTTACGGAGCATGAACATCTGCTTGAATACCATGCGCTGGAAAAATACATTGAAAGCCGGTATGTGCCAGGATTAAACAACTATGTTCTTATTGATGAAATTGAATTATGCCCGTCATTTGAAAAAGCAATAAACAGCCTGCACGCTAAAGGCAGATATGATATTTATGTGACAGGCTCAAACGCTTTTCTGCAAAGCAGCGACCTTGCCACGCTTTTTGTAGGCAGAACCTATGAACTGCACATCTTTCCTTTTTCTTTTAAGGAATACATGGAATATTATGCTTATACGGATATATATGCGGCATTTGCCAGATATATGGCAGAAGGTGGCATGGCAGGCGCATATCTTTACTCCAGCGAAAAACAGAAATACAGATATATAAATAGTGAAGTTTTAAATGCTCTCGTTGTCCGTGACATTGTGAACAAATACAAAATACGCAATGAACAGCTTATGCAGAGAATAATAGATTTTCTTATGGACAATATAGGGAGCATAGTTTCCTTAAGAAAAATAAAAAATACATTGTCATCAGGCGGTTTCAGCGCGGACCATAAAACAATAGGAAAATATATAGACTATCTATGTAAGGCATTCGCTTTTTACAAGGTAAGGAAATACGATATAAAGGGCAAAAGGTATCTCGCGGCGGAAGACAAATACTATCTTTCAGACCATGTGTTCAGATATGCCAGGCTTGGCACAAAGAATATGGATTACGGGCATATTCTTGAAAACATCATAGCGATAGAACTTATGCGGCGAGGTTACGAGGTTTACGCAGGCAGCCTTTACAGGAAGGAAATAGATTTTGTAGCTATAAAACAGGGTGAAAAGATTTACATACAGGCGGCTTATGATATTTCTTCAAAAGAAACCTTTGAAAGGGAGGCAGCCCCGTTGCTTTCAGTGCGGGACGCTTACCCAAAAATAATCATATCCAGAACATGCCAGCCTGAATGGCAGCATGAGGGTATAAGGGTAATAGATGCCGCAGACTGGATAATGTCCGGCCCACAGGCGTAGCAGGAATGTGAAATTAAGTCTGTGAAAAAGTATTGATGCAGAATGGTGGTCTAACCCCCGAAAATAGTACCATATAGAACGTTAGGTTTCCGGACCTGGCATGGAGGATACCGGAAATGAGAAAAAGATTCACGGAAGAACAGATAGTAAAAATATTGCAGGAACACGCTGAAGGCAAAACAGTCG
>JAILAB010000020.1 GCA_024681855.1 Elusimicrobiales bacterium | reverse complement strand
AGATAAAAACACCGTCGGAACAATGCTTTTTATGACATTTTGCGACAGTATTCCAATACACATAAATTTTATTTCCGCCTTTCGAATCCCTGAAACGGTACACCGTACCGTTTCACTCTCCGCAAATAAAAAAACCGCTTTCGCGGTTTTTTATGGCGGAGAGGGAGGGATTCGAACCCTCGAAGGTGTTACCCTTACAGGTTTTCGAGACCTGCTGTTTCAACCGCTCACACACCTCTCCAAACAGTTTCTATATTATACCTAATTATACCTATTTTTAAATGCCTTTAAATAGGGCAAGCTGGCGGGCAGGCTCTTCCCAGTGAATAGCCTCAAGAGTGTCTTTAACTATTCTTTCAGCCCATTCACGTCGCATTTCGCTTACCGGCTTATCCAAAGTAACATGCTTTACATTCATTTCCGCAAGAGTTTCATTCAGCATTTTGTAAATATCTTCCTGAAACTGCTGATTATGAGCTTCCCTTATGCCATCTTCTGTAAGCTCGCCAACAAGAGGCAGCTTATAAATAACATCATAAGGAAATTTTTCAGAATAATCCTTTATGAAACTGCGCACGAAATTCTGGCGGCCGCAACGCCGCTCCATATAAACAAGATTGTCAAACACGCTCCTATCGCAGATTACCACTTCATATTCCCTTATGTCAGCGCGCAGTTCTTCTGAAATATGCTGCATCATTATAAAAAGCTGCGCCGGCAGCGTTGTTTTCTCATTTATTGGAATGCCCTGCTCAAAAGCCTGCGTGGCTATTTCTGAAAAAACCTTAACTTTAAGCCCCAGTTTCTTGAGCATGGCCGCAACCTCAAAACAAAGAGTGGTCTTGCCTGTCCCATGCGTGGAAATTAAAGCAATCTTATAAGGTTTTCTTACTGATTCTGAAATCATTTAAAACTCCATCAGTACCCGGCTGAAGTATTGCCCGGCACATTGTTTATATTGAAAGTCCTGCGCTGCGGCTGACCTTCGTTTTCATTAACAGCATATACCTGTTCCCGAGAAAGGTAGCCGGTCTGCACAAGCGTAGGCACTATATTGCTATTATCTACAACCACAGGCTCAAGCAGCATGGCTGGAATCTGACCTTTGCCATTCTGTGCTACGGCATTAGAGAAAGGCTTTTCTCCTGCGGCAAGGCTCATTGCTGCGGATATGGCGGCAGAAGCCAGATTATGAGAATCCTTAAATATGGTCATGGCCTGCATGCCCTGCATTATGCGGTGAACGGCTTCCACATCTGAATCCTGTCCGCTTACCGGAACCAGCCCAGCTATATGATGCTTCTTCAATGCCCTTATAATACCGCCTGCGGTTGAATCATTAGGGGCTATTACCGCATGGATTTCGCCATTATATTTTGCCAATATGGTTTCTGTCATCTTTTCGGCCATGTCGCTGTCCCAATCAGGAATAGGAGCATCCTCTACTATGTGTATCTTACCTGATTCCTCTAACGGAGCAAGAACCTTCATAGCCCCCTCGCGAAACAGCTTTGCATTATTATCTGTTGAAGCACCTGAAAAAACTATATAATTTCCTTGCGGAGCCTTGGAGGTTATATACTTAGCCTGAAACTCGCCTATCTTTACATTATCAAATGACACATATAAATCTAAATCTGCGCCCAATATCAACCTGTCATACGAAATTATTTTAATGCCAGCGGCCTTTGCCTTATCAGCTATGGATGCGGCGGCCTTAGCATCATGCGGAGCCACAATGAGGACTTTTATATTTTTTTTCAGCAGCTCATCGCACTGCTGTTCCTGAACTGCCGCATTATTTTCAGAAATTTCCGTAAAAAGCTCTGCATCAGCCGCAACAGCTGATTCCTTAAGGTATTTTAAATCTCTTTGCCAGCGGGCCTCCCTTAGAGTAGGAATGGAAAGACCTATGCGAGTCTTCTCTTTTTCCTTCTTTAGGAAGGAATTTAAGAAATTATTTGCATCGCAGGCAGAAAAGAATGCAGTGAAAAGCAAAAGAGCGATGATTTTCCAAAGCATAATTAAAATATACAAAATTTCTTATAATATTTTTCATGAAATACGGAAGAGATTTTTTTGACAGCTTATATGAGAAATGGAACAGTCCGAAGTTCATACACCCTGACCCGCTGGAATTTCTTCACCGTTATAAAAATCCGGCAGACCAGGAAACAGCCGGGCTTATAGCAGCCTGCCTCGCATACGGCAATGTGAAGCAGATACTGAAAAGTACCGAAAATGCGCTTATGCCTATAAAGGAAAGACCAGCGGAGCAGCTGGCAGCCATGCCAGATGATGCAATACGGGAAAAATACAAAAATTTCAAGCACCGTTTTACCACTGGGGAAGAGCTTGCCGTTTTTCTTATTAATTTAAAAACTGCCAGAAAAAAACATGGTTCGCTGGAACAGCTTTTTCTTATGGGCGATGACAAGTCAGAACATACGGTAGAGCATTCGCTTTATAATTTCATCAATGCTTTCAACAGTTGCGGAAGAGCGCCATCGCTTACGCCAGACCCGGCTCTTAAAAGCTCTTTCAAGAGAATTAATCTGTTTTTGCGCTGGATGGTAAGGAAAGACAGCGTTGACCTTGGAATATGGAATAAAGTTTCCCCATCCCGCCTTATAATCCCGCTAGATACGCATATGAGGCAAGAAGCGCTTAAACTCGGCCTTACAAAACGCAAAGACACATCTATGAAAACAGCCCTGGAAATTTCTGCTGCTTTCAGAAAAATCAATCCTGAAGATCCGATAAAATATGATTTTGCCATAACACGAGCAGGCATAAGAGGTGATAAGGAATAAATTTTGTATACTTAGAATAGTTTTATCAATAAGCGCAAATAAGGAGCTAAAAATGTTTCAAGTAATGACGCCTATAATAATTATCGCTGTTGTGATTTTATTTTCATGTCTGCACATCTTAAAGGAATACGAAAGAGGAGTCATTCTCACGCTAGGCCGGTTCACCGGAGTTAAGGGGCCTGGCCTTATTTTCCTAATTCCAGGAATACAGCAGATGTTCCGTGTAAGCACAAGGGTAGTAGTGCTTGACGTTCCTCCTCAAGATATAATAACAAGGGATAATATTTCAGTCAAGGTAAATGCGGTGGTTTATTTCAGGGTAGTTATACCGCAGAACGCAATACTTAATGTTGAAGACTTCATGTATGCAACAAGCCAGCTTGCGCAGACCACATTAAGAAGCGTGCTAGGCCAGCAGGAATTGGATGACCTGCTCACAAACAGGGATAAAATAAACCAGAATCTGCAAGAAATTCTAGACCAGCACACAGAGCCTTGGGGAATAAAGGTTTCAAGCGTTGAAGTGAAGAATGTTGACATTCCGCAGGAAATGCAGCGCGCCATGGCAAAACAGGCAGAAGCGGAACGCGAACGCCGCGCAAAAATCATTCATGCGGAAGGCGAACTTCAGGCGGCTGAAAAGCTAAGCGAGGCTGCCGCTATAATCGGCAAACAGCCTGCCACACTACAGCTTAGGTATTTGCAGACGCTTACGGAAATAGCGACTGACAAAAATTCAACCACTATTTTCCCGCTGCCAATGGATCTGATAAATCTTTTCATCGAAAAGAAAAATAATTAAACCTGAAAAAAATTCTAAATAAAGAGGCAAGGCTTTCAGCAGGGCAAAAGAATGCCAGCAGAACATTCAGAACACAGAGGGCTTTATATACACATCCCTTTCTGTAAAAAAAAATGCGGCTACTGCGATTTTGCCTCTTATGACAACAGACAGAATGACATAGGCACTTATCTTGACGCATTAGAAAAAGAAGTGCAGCTTCATAAAAGACTTGCCGGGAGTTTTGACACAGTTTATATCGGAGGAGGAACTCCCAGCATTCTTTCCCCGAGCCAGCTGAAAAGGCTGCTGGCAATAATAAAAAAAATGTATGAGCCGCAAATGCTAAGGGAATTTACCGTTGAAGCTAATCCTGAAAGCATTACTGCGGAAAAAGCGGAAATTCTATCCGAAGCTGGCGCAGACAGAATAAGCATGGGATTGCAGAGCAGCAAGCCGGAGCTTCTGAAAAAAATAGGCAGAATCACTTCCCCGGAAAAATTCGCAAAAGCCTGGGAAATATTGCGCAAGGCCGGATTCAGAAACATTAACGCAGACCTCATGACAGGGCTGCCGGGACAGACGCTAAAGGATTTTGAGGATTCTGTTGATTTTCTAATAAGACTGCATCCTGAACATATTTCTCTTTACCCGCTGGAAATACATGAAGGAACAATGCTCGCCGCGCTAGGCATGCAGGAAAACCCGGACGGAGCAGCCGATATGTATGATTATGCCTGCGCAAGGCTGCCGAAAGACGGCTATGAAAGATACGAAATTTCAAATTTTTCTATTCCAGGAAAGGAAAGCCGGCATAATATCCATTACTGGCTGCAAGAAGAATATTTGGGGCTGGGCCCCGCTGCAGCATCCTATATAGCTGGCGAAAGGCGGGCCTCCGCACCAGAATTAGATTCATGGGCAGAAGCATTAAATAAAGGAATAATGCCTGCTTATTCCAGCGAAAAGCTTGAAGGCAGGCAGAAAGATGCCGAAAAAATAATACTAGGCCTGCGCCTTACGGAAGGAATTGAAATTAGTGCTAATATATTTATAGAATTTAAAGATAAGTTCAGGTCAGAAATTGCCCAGAACTTTTTAGATATCAGAGGCAGCCGAATAAAGCTTAAGCCTGAAAAGACATACTTGGCGAACAGGCTGTTTCTAGAATTTATATAGAGAGAGCGATTATGAAAATACAGCAAAAAAGAAATTTTTACTTGTTCGCTTTTATGCTAGGTGCTTTAATTACCGGGCAAATCATGTTTTTCCTTGGCCAGTCATGGAACAGAGATGACATGAAATTATTGCGCTCTTATGTAAGAGAACTTACAGTGGAACAAAATATGCCAAGACTAGCAAAACCGGCTGAACGCCCGCAGGAGAGAAGTTCTACTACCGCAAGAAAAAAAGTTATAAATCAGTTCTATAAAATGGAAGATACGCCTAAAGGAGTTCCATCTCTTCCCAAAAGCAATAATGCAAATGGAGGCACAAAATGAAAATGTCAAAGATCTTAATAGTTTTTTCCATTGTTGCTTTAACTTCTGTTTTTTCTTCTGTCATGCTTTTTGCCCAAGGCGCGCCTAAGTCTTTTTCCAGCTCAGCCAGCCAAGAGAAAGCATCTGCCGCCCCTAATCAGACAACGGAAAAAAATACAATAACAGTTGTAGACACAAGTGCAATAACACTTGTAACAAGAAAAGACGGCACACAAGGATTCCGTTTGAAGAATTTGGATGTTCTTTGGTCAACGAGGGCTGCATGCTGCGCAATCGTGTCATTATTTATGATACTTTTTGTGATGTTCTCGCCTGCTAAAACAAGCCAGGGTCTTATATTTCTTTCATTTATATCTGGATGTTCGCTTACATTAGCCTTCTACCCGTTAGGAGCCTCATGGATGATTTACGAATGGAATCCGACATATGGCCTGGCAGCGGCAGCGGCAGGAATAATAATGCTAGCTTTCTCCTTATCCGCCGGATATAAGCTAAGCGTTAAGATAAAAGCATTCAAAGCTGCGGAAAAACAGGCTCAGGACTCTGAAATACCAAATATATTCCCCGGGGATAACAAAAATAAAGAGATGGCAGACGCAAGCAAAGGCAATGCCATACCAGGAACAAGGCAAAATCCGGAACAGGAATTTCCTGATATTTTCCCCGGCAATCAGAAATAGCCTTACAGTATTATATGACAAGAAAGAAAAAAGCCTCTTAATGAGGCTTTTTTCTTTTAAGGAAAGTACGAAAAAACAATGCAGAGAGTTTAGATTTGTAAAATATTTCATTATTTTATAGATTATATATAGAACTTTACGGAGGATTTATGAAGAAATTAAACCTTTTGGCCTTAGCAGCAATGGCGCTGGCAGTTATGACTATATCAGCTTGCAGCAAGAATGCCAAGACCGGAGACGAAACTTCTCAGGCACAAACTGAACTCGCTGCCGCTGAAAAAGATGCAGCAACAGAAGTAGAAGATGCAGACCTAGATGACGAAGATGAATATGAAGCCGATGTCAGGGACACAGCTTCATTCGCTCCAGAAAGCAGGCTTCAGGCAGTTCCGTTCAGCTACGACAAATATGATCTTTCCGAGGAAGCCCGCAATATTATGAAAAACAATGCGGGAGTACTTAATACAAACAAGAACTGGACTATTGTCGTGGAGGGATACTGCGACAACCGCGGAACTACGGAATACAATCTCTCATTAGGACAGAAGCGTGCGAAATCAGTACGCGATTACTATGTGCGCCTTGGAGTTCCGGCTGACAAAATCGGCACTATTTCATACGGCGTGGAAAATCCAATATGCACAGAAGACACTGAAGAATGCTGGAAACAAAACCGCCGCGCAGAAACTAAGGTAAAATAAATGCGGCAAGCGGTGAAATTTTTTCTTTCTTTGCCCATAATCCTGCTGACAGCCTGCGTGGCTACTCAGCAGGATGTGCTTCAGGTACAAAGCCAGATGGACAATCTTAGCGAGACTATTTCATCCATGCAGAAAAATCAGGCAGAGCTGGCAGTAAAGATGGAAGAGCTGTCCAGAGACCTCAACGCTTCTTCGGAAAGCATGAAAGATATATCGTCCCAAATGACAAAGCTTTCCGAACAGCTGGATAATCTGGACAATGCGATGAATAAAAGAGTCAATGCTATAGGGCAGACCATCAAAAAACAACAGGAAAGCGTAGAAAGCGCGCTGCTGCCGTCTAAAATGTACAATGAAGCCTATTCGGCTTTCCAACAGGACAAATTTGACGAGGCTATTTCCGGTTTCAAGCAATACATAGTAGATTATCCAAACGGAGAGCTCACCGAAGGCGCATATTTTTTTCTTGGAGAATCTTTGTACCTTAAAACAGAATGGGCACAGGCTGCGTGGTCTTATGCAAGCATGCTTGAAAAATTCCCTAAATCAGGGAGAATACCGGCGGCCAGGCTGAAATATGCCCAATGCCTGCTCAAAATGCCAACTCCAAAAAAAGACGAAGCAATAAAGTACCTCAAATCGGTTGTAAGGGATTATCCGACTTCGCCGGAGGCCGAAACAGCAAAAGCCCAGCTTGCAAAGCATGCTCCAGAGAAAAAGGAAGCAAAGCCTGCCGCAAAAAAAACTTCTCAGCAGTCTAATACTTCCGGCTCCTCTAAGACCAGCAAAAAAACAGGCTCAAAATAGCTATGAAGTTAAAAAGAAAAGCCTCTGCCAAGAGGCTTTTCTTTTCTTTGCATTAACCAGCAAAAATATAAAATGAAAACAATAATATTATTATCATCATTGCTTTTTTCTTTCTTCTCAACATCTTATGCGGCTGAGGTTTTTATCGGAGTAAACGGCGGAATAACATCACAGGCCATTACTTTAAGAATAATGGACTTTGCCGCACAGGACGGAACGGTTAAAAACGAAGATTTTCAGAATACAGTAAGGTCAGACCTTTATATGTCAAGGTATTTTGAGATAAAGGAATCAGACGGCACAAATTTAAAACATTCTGACTCAAATCAAAACAATGCTGATGCCCCAGATTTTTCAAAAGCGGATTCACAGTATATTCTTACAGGTTTTTTCGGCAAGCCGGAAAAGGAGGACCGCTGGATTTTCACAGGCACAATTTATGATGTAAAGAGCAGAAAAGCAATATTAAGGAAAAAATATAAAGGTGAAACCAAAGCATTGCGGCGTTACGCGCATTTATTCGCTGATGCCGTAACAGAAAAACTTACCGGAAAACCAGGCATAGCTCATTCCAGGATAGCATTCTCAAATGACGCAACAGGCAAAAAAGAAATATATGTGGCTGATTATGACGGAGCTAATCTTAAAAAAATAACTTCTGACAAGAGCATTAATCTGCTTCCCCGCTGGTCAAAGGACAGTTCACGCATTTACTATACGACATACAGATATGGCAACCCCGATATGTTTGAGATTAATTTAAAAGAAGGGAAAACACAGCCTAAGCCTTTTTCAACTTATCAGGGCCTGAACATACCTGGCAATATTTCACCCGACGGATTAACAATGGTAATGACTGCCTCTCGCGGCGGAGACCCTAATATTTATACGCTTAACATTGTAACTAAGGCGATAAAACCTCTGCTTGAGCGCAAATATGGAATAACATCTTCCCCTACATGGTCTCCCGACGGCAAAGAAGTGGCTTTCGTGTCTGACCGCTCAGGGAATCCGCAAATTCACGTACTTAACATGGAAACAAAGAAAATACGCCGTCTTACCAGGATGAACTGGTGCGACTCCCCGATGTGGTCCCCTGATGGCAGCAAAATATTATTTTCCGGACGCGAAAGCACAAAAGAAAAATTTAATATTTTTGTTAGCGACCTCACTGGAAGCAATATAGTCAGGCTTACGGTAAAAGCCGGAACAAATGAAAACCCGGTATGGTCTCCTGACGGAAGATTTATTGCCTTTACTTCAACAAGGAATGGAAGAAAGCAGATTTTCGTAATGGATGCGGATGGCAGCGCGCAGCATGTGCTTAACAATATCCCTGGGAATTCATATACGCCATCTTGGAGCAACTGATTTTTTAGCTAAGCACGGAACAAATAAAAAAGCTGGCAATGCCAGCTTTTTTTATCATAAATACTCTTTCTATAAATATTGTATTCTTAAAATTTTTGTGCAGACAAAACACTCACTTCTCAGGCTTAAAGCATTTTCTGCATCTTGCCTCGTATTTATCTCCAGCGCCCACCTCAATGCGATCTCCGGAAGATGTTAGCTTTTGGCTATAATGGGCCGGATTGCCGCATACCATGCATATCGCCAGATTCTTTGTCACATATTCGGCAACAGCCATCATCTTGGCCATATTGTCAAAAGGCTCTCCCCTGAAATCCTGGTCAAGCCCGGCAACTATTACCCTTTTGCCGGCATCCGCAAGCTTTTGGACAACATCTACTATTTCAGGGCCAAAGAAATGAGCCTCGTCTATGCCTATAACCTTAGTGTCTGTTTCCACAAGGGAAAGTATGTCTTCAGCATTCTCTACCGGCTGAGCTTCCAAGGCAGTTCTGTCATGGGACACTATTTTCTCTTTAGCATACCTTGTATCCAGATGCGAGTTGAATACCTGAACTTTCTGCCTGGCTATTATAGCCAGCTTAAGCCTTCTTATAAGCTCCTGGGTTTTGCCTGAAAACATGCTGCCGCATACAACTTCAATCCAGCCTGAAGGGTTTGAAACATTAAAAATCATAATAAAATTTTAGCATTTTATTAAATGCAAAATAAGGCAGGCTAACAATGCGCGAAAACATTATGATATGTATGCCGGAGACAGCCCGCAGTCTCGCATTGCAGCGTGAAGCCAGCTTAATGCTGAAATGATTTCAAGGAGATCTCCATTTATGCTCTCTGACCTTGGCATGGAAGAACAATAAAGCAGCTGGTCCAGAGTAAGCGTTTTAGCTTCTTTTATGGCATCTATTGCCTGCCTTATATCTTTTCTGCTTTCCAACAGGTGAAAAGCAGGGAGGCGGAAATGCCTTATTATTTTCTCATTGGCATTATTTGCAATATTTACGGCTTCTTCCGCAGAATCAGCATATGAAACAAGGCCATGGTTCTGCAAAAACAGCAGCCCGGCAGCCGCAGAAGTCCCATTAAGAGCTTTTTTTATTTCAAGGCACAGTTCATATCCCGGCATTGCGAAAGGCACAAAATAAGCCTTTGGAAACAGCTCAGCGATTAAACTAGCCGATGAGGAACATGAAGAGATAAAATTAGCATAAATGGAGTGCTGATGAAGAACGGCAGCGCCTAGCATGGAATGAAAGCCTGTTTCCACAGAAGGCTTAAGCAAAGAGCCATTTAGAGGCCTGACGCTTTCGCTTATAGCAGAGGAAAGCTGATGTTCTGTAAATGATAAATTTCCTAAAACCTTATTAAGCGGAGCAAGGGAAACAAGAGATATTCCATTATCAGGGCTTACTTCCCTCATTCTGAAACCGCTGGCCTTTATAAGCATGTTTCCATCCGCAGTTTTTATAGACACATTTCCCCCTGCGCCTTGCGTAAGGGCAGTAGAAATGCCGGCTGCCGCAGAAAATTCAGCCAGCTCTTTGCTTTCTTTTTCGTAAAATTTTTTTTCACTCATAAATTTTTATCTTTTGCGCTTGGATGCGCGCGCTCATAAACTTCTTTTAAATGTTCCAGCGATACATGCGTATAAATTTCCGTAGTCTGGAGATTTTTATGTCCAAGCATTTCCTGCACGGACTTCAAATCACAGCCATTGTCCAGCATATGCGTAGCAAAGGAATGACGAAGCGAATGCGGATTAACTTTACGCGCGAAGCGGGCTCGGCGCGCCATTTTCTGCAGAATTAGAGCTATTCCATTGCCGGAAAGCCTGGCATTGCGGCAATTAAGAAATAAAGGCTCTTCCGGCCCATGCGGCAATGGTCTTGTGGACAGATATTCGCGCAGGCAGCGCAAGGCCCTGTCTCCCGCAGGGACAATACGCTCCTTGCGGCCCTTTCCGAACACTCTTATCACACCCGAATAAAAATCAATATCTCCGATGTTCAGGCCAGATGCTTCAGAGCGGCGCAAGCCGCTTGAATAAATAAGCTCAAATATGGCGAAATCACGGGCAGCGTAGATGTAATTTTCTTCCTCTTCCACATTCTCAGGAAGATTGGAATCCTGCATGCTGCCTATTTCCCCTTCAGTGAGAAAACGCGGAAGCCTTTTTTCCTTTTTTGGCATGGACACAAGATCAAAAGGATCCTTATAAAGAATCCTATGAGACATAAGCCATGAAGCAAAAGCCCGAATGGAGGAAATTTTCCGAAGCAGGCTATTCCTGGAAAGTTTCTGTTCATTCAGGAAAGATATGTAATCCCTAACAAGAATGCGGTCAAAACCATGAGGAAACACAAGCTTTTTATCCTCAAAAAAAGAAGCAAAGGCTTCAAGGTCTCCCTTATAAGCCCTTACCGTATGCGAAGAATAATTGCGCTGCGCTTCTATGTTAAGAAGAAAACGCTTAATTTCATCTCTCATTTAAATAAGCCGGCAGCTTACTTTTTGCCTTGGGCAATTATGCGCTCCGCATCTTCCTGCGAAACAGACTGCGCATTGCGGCATTTGGGGAAACCTGAGCATGCCAGGAAAAAGCCTCTGCTGCTCTTGCGCAGCAGCATATGGTTCTTTCCGCATTTATCACATATTTTTTCTGTTTTGACAGGATTAAAAACTTCCTGTTTATTTCCATATTTATCCAAAGGTATTTTTCCCTTGCATTTAGGAAATCTGGAGCAGGAAAGATATTTGCCATAGCGGCTTTCGCGCAGATACATAGGGCTAAGGCATAGCGGGCATTTTTCATCTGTCCTCTGCACTCCAGGCCTTACCCTTGCCATATTTTTTTCTGCGGATTCCAGTTCGGCAGAGAACGGGCCATAGAAATCCTTCATCATCTTAACCCAGTCAACAGAGCCTTCTGCGACATCATCCAGCTTTCCTTCAATATCTGCCGTATAGGAAATTTCCATGATTTCCTTAAAAAATTCCTTCAGTTTTTCCGTAACAAGCTTGCCCAGCTCCGTTATCAGCATTTTTTTCTCTTTTGCTATGCTGATATAGCCTCTGTCAGTAATGTTCTTTATGATTGCCGCATAAGTGGAAGGCCGTCCAATGCCATGCTTTTCCAAGATCTTTATAAGGCTTCCTTCATTATAATGCGGAGGTGGAGTGGTTTTATGGGCCTTTGTTATTACATCTTTTAGATTAACTTCATCTCCCTCTTCAAGAGGAGGAAGAATAGCAGAATCTTCATCATCCGATTCAGAATCATCTTCTTTTTCTTCACGGTATACTTTTAAATATCCGTCAAATTTTAAAGTTCTTCCTCCGGCGCGAAGAACTGCTTTGTCATTTTCGTCAGAAAATTCAGCGGTCAGGGAATCAAAAACAGCCGGATTCATCTGGCAGGCCACAAAGCGGTTCCAAATAAGGGTATAAAGCTTAAGCTGCTCCGCAGTGAGGTATTTAGCTATCTCCTCAGGACGGCGGTAAACAGACGTAGGATGTATGGATTCATGTGCTTCCTGAGCTCCCTTTACTTTCTTTCTATAAACAGGAGGTGTAGCTGGACAGTATTCCGGACCATATACTTCCCTAATGAATCTTGCTGTTTCTCTCTGCATCTCTGCGGAAATATTGTAAGAATCCGTGCGCATATATGTTATAAGGCCGGAGCGCTCATTGTTTTTAAGCTCCACACCTTCATAAAGAGCCTGGGCAATGCGCATGGTTCTATCAGAAGTGAAGCCCAGTTTATTATAAGCATCCTGCTGAAGAGTGCTGGTAATAAAAGGCTCTTTCGGAGTCTGCCTTACTGTTTTTGCAGTTATTTTCTTTACCCTTATCTTGGCCGCCTTCAGATAAGATGAAGCCTGGGCTGTGTCTTCCATTTTTTTAAACGGAGAAGTCTTATAACGGTAATCTTCAGCAAAAAGATGCATTAGCACAGACTGTTCGGCAGGCTTGCCGTTCCAGCGCGCAAGCTTGGCCTGAAAGGCCTTAGAACGGCCCTTATTAAGCTTTACCAGCAATGTATAATAGTCTTCATTAGAGAATGCCTCTATTTCTTTTTCACGCTCAGCTATGAAGCGCACAGCCACAGACTGAACTCGGCCTGCTGAAAGTCCGCTTTTTATTTTGCTCCACAAAAGAGGAGAAAGCTTATATCCGACAAGCCTGTCAATTATGCGCCTGGCCTGCTGGGCATTCACCAGATTCATGTCAAGGTCTCTAGGAGACTTCAAAGACTCATCTATTGCGCTTCTAGTTATTTCATGAAAGCTTATGCGCTTAAACGGAATGCCTGTGCCCTTCAGCATTTCCATAAGATGCCAGCTTATTGCCTCACCCTCGCGGTCAGGGTCGGTTGCAAGATAAACCATGTCAGAACGCTTAGCCAGGCTGGTAAGCTCGCTAAGTATTTTTTTAGCCCTTTCCACTACCACATATTTTGCAGCAAAGGTTCCTCCCTCATCAACGCCAATCTCATTTGCGGGCAAATCTCTTACATGCCCGAATGAGCTTCTCACTATATAATGAGAATCCAAAAAACGGCTTATCGTCTTCTGCTTCGTAGGAGATTCCACTATAACAAGACTCTTTCCAAAGGCATGCTTTGCATTTTTCTTGCTTTCTGTCTCCGGGAGCTGCTCTGCGCCTGAAGCTTCCAAAGCTGTTTTTTTTGCCACTGCGGCTAAACTCTTTGCTGATGATGAATTCTTCTTAGTTTTAATTGTTTCTGCCATAGCTGTTAAATTCTTCACTTAAAAAACAGACGCCATAAAGACATCACTATTTATATTAATACTTTTCTCCTTATTACGCAAATAGCAAGACAGGAAAAACACCTGTATTATTCACTTTATGACATATCGGCCTGCAAGCTGACATATAAGTCCGCTGGCCTCCAGCTCAAAAATAGCGGCAGAGGCTTGCGGCACATTCATTGTTCCGCGCAAAAGTATCTCATCATTGTTAAGGCCATTTTCTTCTTTTGACAACAAAGCATACAGCGCTGCGGCATCCTGAGAAAGGTTCTCAATTGCATTTTTTTTCTTACTAATGAGACATGCCCTGTTTTTAATGCTAATCTTCACTTCTTGAGGAAGGCATGCGATTATGTCATCTGCCGTTTCCGCAAGGCATGCTCCGTTTTTTATGAGATAATTAGGCCCTTGCGCATTTTTATTCCCAGCCTGGCCCGGAAGAGCCAGAACTTCCCTTCCCTGCTCCAGTGCGCATCTTGCGGTTATCATTGAGCCAGATTTAAATGAGCCTTCGGCCACAAGCACAGCCATGGAGAGGCCAGATATTATGCGGTTGCGGCGAGGGAAGCTGGCAGGCCTGGCGGAATATTGCAGAGGATATTCAGATATTATTGCCCCGCCGCTGTCAATGATTTCAGCAGCAAGGCGGCGGTTTTCAGGAGGATATATTTTAAGCAAACCGGAGCCGAGCGCGGCCCAGGTTATTCCTCCTGCGCTTACAGCAGCCCTATGGGCAGCCGAATCAATGCCGCGGGCAAGGCCGCTGGCTATCGCAATGCCATTGTTAACAAGGCCAGCGGCAATTTCAGCGGCAAGGCGCAGGCCATACGGCGAAGGCTGCCTGGTGCCGACAATGCCTGCTGCCGGCAGGTCAAATTTGTCATGGCTGCCCTTTACATAAAGCAATGCCGGCGGATCATATATGGCTGAAAGCCGCCGGGGATAATTAGGGCAGGCCCTGCTTAATATAGTTATTCCGTTCTTTTCAGCAAGAGCCAGCTCTTCTTCCGCATTAAAATCTCTAATGGCTTTAACAGCCTTTGCCGCAGCATCCAGCGTAAAAATTCCTTCCGCAAACAAATCTGCCGCCGTCAGCTTTATAACTTCTTCCGCGCAGCCATAATGACTTAACAGCGCATCAGCTTTGTCAGAATTAAAAAATAATGCTGCGTTCAGCTTTAAGAGAGCAAGGATTTCATTATCAGCATTCATCAGAATCCTCCATAATCGCTCTTATCCATTATTCTGTACTGAACAGCTTCCATTATATGTTCTTTTTTTATCTCTTCTGATGCTGCCAGATCAGCAATTGTCCTGGCTACTTTCATAATTTTGTCAAGGGAGCGGGCAGAAAAGCCGAGGCGGTCCATAGCCGCTTCCAAAACTGAAGAAGCCCCTTGAGGAAGCTTGCAATGCCTGCGCATATCTTTAGCGCTCATAAAAGCATTTGAGGCTGACGCGCCGCTGGCGCCATAACGCTTATGCTGAATTTCTATAGCTTTAAGCACCCTTGCGGCTATCTGTTCTGTTCTTTCGCCATTAGGAGCAGCCTGCCAGTCTTCATAACGCATTGGCGCAAGCCTGACATGAATATCTATGCGGTCCAATATCGGGCCTGAAATTCTTGAGCGGTAACGGCTAACTTGCAATGGAGTGCATGAACACTCTCTAGTAGGATGCCCCAAATAACCGCAAGGGCAAGGATTCATCGCCGCCACAAGCAGGAATCTGGCGGGATATGCCACGCTTTCGCGAACGCGGGAAACCGTAACCTTCCATGATTCAAGCGGTTCCCGCATAGATTCAATAGCGGCACGAGAAAATTCAGGAAATTCGTCTAAAAAAAGTACGCCATTATGAGCTAGGGAAACTTCTCCGGGATGCGGATTTGTGCCCCCGCCTATAAGAGCTGCATCAGAAATAGTATGATGAGGTTCTCTGAAAGGCCTGCTGCCTATGAGCGAACCAGGCTTTACAAGGCCATTCACTGAATATAGTTTTGTGGTTTCAAGAGCTTCACTCTCTGTCATTGGGGGGAGCAGACCGCCGAAACGCCTGGCAAGCATGCTCTTGCCTGAGCCTGGCGGGCCTATAAGCAGAATATTATGAAAACCTGCCGCAGCTATTTCCATTGCCCTTTTTGCAAATAGCTGTCCCTTAACATCGGCAAAGTCTAAGGATGAATCTTTTGCTGCTGAAAAAGGTTTTCTACCGCATGGAACAAGCTCGCAGCTGCCATTAAGCCATGCAATTGCCTGTTTCAGGCTGTCTGCCTGAAAACATGTTATTCCTGATACAGCAGCTTCCGAAGCATTTCCAGAAGGAACAATGGCCTGAAAACTGCTGCCGCGCAAAGCCATTAGCATTGGCAGAATGCCTGCCACAGGCCTTATGCTTCCGTCTAAAGCCAGCTCGCCCATAAAAACAGTCTTTTTTAGCTTTTCAGCAGTCTCCGCCCCCAAATTTCCAGATGCTGACAAAAGACCTATTGCTATGGGCAAATCAAAATGAGTGCCGGTCTTCTTTTTTTCCGCAGGGGCAAGATTAACTGTTATGCGCTTAGGCGGAACTTTAAAGCCTGACATGCGCATTGCGGCCATCACCCTATCCCTGGCCTCCTTTACCGCAGCATCAGGCAAACCAACCACATTGTAAGAAGGCAGGCCAGATGATATGAAAACTTCTGCGGAAACGAAATATCCGTCTATGCCTTTTAAAGCTAAAGTAAGAATTTTAGCAAGCATAATATTTCCCCTTTGCCCTTTTCAAATGCCGTTAAGCATAATTAAGAGCCTCCCCTTCGCTTGGCAAAATCAGTAAAGAATAAAATTTATTTCTTTTCCGCTGACTTCTCCAAGCTGAGCTCCAAGACTTTCGCCTCTTAAAATCATGCTGGCTATTTCCTGGCAGTCCTGCGTTTTTGTTATGGAGGAAAACACTGCGCGGCCATTCGCATAACTGTCCAGGCTTATATATTTAAAATTCATTTTCAGAAGATCACTCTTTAAGGTCTCAGCCTGCTCAATGCCGGAAAGCCCGCTAAAAATCAGCTTTATTGCGGGATCGCTCTTAAGCTGAGGATCAACTCTTGCGGCAGTGTCTTTTGAAAGCAAAGCGGCAAGAGATTCCATTGCTTTTGACATGGCTCCATCTTTTGAGGAATCGCTGCCGCTGCCCTGGCGCGAAATATCACTGAGCCGCTTTCCCGAAGGCACCTGTATTACTTCTACAGAGCCATCTGCGCCAGAAGGATGAAAATCCGTGCCAATGCCGCCGCCGAAAAGATAGGCTTTGGCTTTTGCCTTAATAAACATTTCTGCGCCTATTTCGGCAGATGCGGCGGTAAGCGCATCATAGCTGCCATCGCCAATCTTGCTCTTATCGAGCAATTCAACTGTCATTATGGAATCTTTAGAAAGAGCAGCTATAAAAGCTTTCTGAAATG
Source organism: Elusimicrobiales bacterium (assembly GCA_024681855.1). Taxonomy (GTDB): domain Bacteria; phylum Elusimicrobiota; class Elusimicrobia; order Elusimicrobiales; family UBA9959; genus CACZRG01. The sequence continues at coordinate 90,514 of JAILAB010000020.1, read as the reverse complement.
ATGTTCCTTCCGGAGTTTCTTCAATATAAATAGCAGCCTTTGGCCCTTTAACAGAAGAGGCAAGACCGGCAGAGCGCACAGCGGAGGCTATTTTTTCAGTATAAATATAAAGATTAACTTGCGAAACATAAGAATCCCTGTCTTGTCCCTCATGTTTTATCTTATATTTATGTATAAAGAAATCAGGATCTTCTGTCACTAATTTTTCAAAAGTCTCATATTTGCCTTCCGCCTTATATAAAGCATCAGCAAAAAGTTCCGCAACGCGGCGCACAGCTTTCAGCTTAGCGTCATATACAGCTTTTTCGCGCGTTTCATTTATGTTTCTGTCATTGTAAAAAACACGGCCTTCGGCGGCTATAACTTCAGTATTGTCTGAAGAAATTGTTTGATTTCGCACAGACGCAGAGCAAGCTGCAAACATAATTGCGGCTGAAAAAAGAATAGATTTTTTTAGAAAATTAATCATGGCAACCAATCCTCATTTCTCCTTTTAATCACAAGCCTTACTGAAGGCTGCTGGTTAACAATTTAAGAAAAAGGCCCGTATAAACGGGCCTTTTCGCTACATGAGATCCATCAGAGCCCTGGTGCAAGCGGCTGGAGATTTCATTTTCTCATAAGGAATCCATCCTGCCTTAAGAGACATATTGCTAAGAATGTTAAGAGCGAAACGCTTAAATTCTGCCTCTTTGTCAAATGCCTCAGTCGCTGGCTGCGGGCCTAAAATTACAACGCCATTGACATTTTGGCTTACAACGAAATCGCCCATGCCGAAAGCTGAACCGCTGATATTGGCAGGGTCATAATCTTTTACGAATACCTGCTGCCATTCTATTTCCAAGCCTAGTTTTTGAGCCTGCTGGTAAAGAGCATACATTGCATAATAAGCATTTCTTTCCTGTCCCTTAGGGTACATTATTCCCCATTTAAGCCATAAGTCAGATGTAGAAGGCTTCCAGCGGGAGGCTTTTTCAAGGTCATCATCAGTAGGCATTTCAGGAGCCGTCTCATTATGGCCTAAAAGCATCTCAAGAAGCTCTCCTTGCGTGCGGGAACCTTCTTCCGCAGGGACGAATTTTTCAAGCTTAAGAACATCTTGAAGAACGGTGTTGACTTCTTTAAACGGCATCTTAGGATTAATGAAATATTCAGACATATCTCCTTCATTTATGGCTATGTTCATTCCGTTGAGGAGCTGTGTAAGGATATTTTTATAATTTTGGGAAGAAGGCTGTTTTAAGTCTACGGTCCAGCCCTGGGAAAGCTCAAAATTTAAAGATTCCTCAATTCTTGATAGAGCATGCACCGGCAATGCCGTAGTTATCACAATCTGCCTGCTGTCTTTCACAAAATCATTAAGCCACTTTGAAATATAAGGCTTATTTGAGTCGGTAAGCATCATCAGATGTATGTCATCAATTATGAGTACTTTATACTTAGAAAACTGTTCATCAAGCTGTTTTATATTGCCTGCCCTTATTGCTAGATCTACGCCTTTGGTAAAGCGTATGCCTGTGGTGGCAAATATATTCTCATAGCCAACAGCATTTGATATGCCTTCAACTATCAGATTAGTGAAATGAGTTTTGCCAGTGCTGGCCTGGCCATATATGACAAGGGGATTGTAAATAGTGCCTGGAGTTTCCACTACAGCCATAGCTGCAGCATGAGCAAATCGGTTATGGGAGCCCTGAATCATTGAGTTCATATTCTGCATGGGAATAAGAGGAACCTCAATGTTCCAGCGCGTGTTAAGATTAATGGATCTTATCTTAGGCTTTACTTCTTCCTGCTCAACCGGCTGTTCTTCTGTTTTAGTCTCCTGCTTTTCCATATCCTTATTCTTACGGACATGAGCGGAAGGGATAAAGCCGCCTCTGGATTTTGCGCCTGCAAATGGATTCAGCGGACGCTTCTCTTTAGGCTTTATTTCCGGAGCTGCCGGCATAGCTGGCGCCGGAGCCGCTGGCTGAACAGGAGGCACAGCAGGAGCTGCTGGCGCAACAGGCACTTCCGGAACAGGATTAGCAGGCGGAATCGCATGATAAGATGTCTGCGGCGGAACCTGCTGAACAGGCTGCGCTTGCGGAATTATCCTCGCAGTACTTGAAGGGATATTAGGAACAGGCGCTGCTGGAGCAACAGGCGCTGCCGGAGCAATGGGTGCTGCCGGAGCAATGGGTGCTGCCGGAGCCGCTGCCTGAGAACGCATAGACTCCGCCTTACGCCTTTCTTCCTCCAATTTTTGAAAATCTGGTATGGGAGCAATAGGCTGAGATTCAGAACTCATGCCATAAGGATCGTCCATGCCAGGCATACCGGGATTATCGCCTGTATCCACAAAAACCGATTCCATTCCGCCGCTAGGCAAAATTGCCGCAGCTGCCATTTCCGGGCTTACGCCAGGAAGCGAATTTTCATTTCCAAAATTATTTACAGCTGATGGAAAAAGCTGCATGCCCATGTCTGAATTTAGGGACTCACTGTCAATAACAGGCACAGGCTTGACATTTGGCATTTCAGGAAAGCCTGGCTGAGTAAGAAATGGATTAACCTCCATGGCATTTTCTTCATGGGGTTCTTCATGCGGAACTTCGCGGGCAGAGCTTTCCAACGGATCTATGCCCTGCTGCTTAGCTATATCGTTAAGCTTAGATTCAACATCTTTATTAACTTCTGAAAGATAAATAGTGAAATTATATTCTCCCTTTGCTTTCTCGGGGCGGGAACATATTTTTCCCAGTTCTTTCACTACAATAAAAACATCCACCATGTCACACCGCAGCAGCAGCTGCTGGCGTTTATCATTTTTCTCATTTGGAGCGGCAATGAGTTTCCATTCTTTAATCATAACTAAACCTTCTCAATAGCGATAAGCTCAATAAGGAAATCTAATATTGCGTTGCGGGAATATGATGATTCTTCCAAATGCAGAAATGCCATGTTTTCTTTGCGGCATATTCCATATATGGCCTGTTCATTGTCTTCAGACAGCTGGCCCAAATATACTAGTCCTGACACATCCGAAGGCACATCATTTCTGGCAATGGCTGGAGCATCTTTACCCGCAGTCTTGCGCACAATGGCGCGAGTTATAAAAAAAGGGTTTTCTTTTGATGCGAGAGAGACAGAATCCGCATCCTTAAGAAAACTTTCCAGAAGACCTGAACAGTCCTCTGAATACAAGAAAACTACTCTCCGGAGATGATTTTGCGGAATAGCCTTAGGAGCATGCCTCGTAAGAGGATCCTGATTAGAATCAGCATCCTCTTGAACAGAATCTGCTGGCATTGGAGAAGAATAAAAATCAGCCCCTGAGGAATTCTGTTCAATGGAAACAGTTTTTCCAATAAGCGCATCAGGATGCTGAATATGGCCGCTATTAGCTTTTTCTTTCTCAAGCTCTCTTCGGCTTATCTGAAGATCCTCAGCCCTTTTAATAAGGCTAGGCATTTTCTCAAGCAGCCCATTAAGGCTCTCTAAAAGTTCTTCAGCATTCTTCCCTTTAGTATCATCCATAAGAATAAACCGTAACAAAACCGGCAATTACTTTTTATTATAGCAATTATTATAAGATTAGGATTACTTTTTCAGCTTAGCATAAATTATTCCCTTTTTTATGCCTGTAATTTCAGCCATGGCAAGCTGTCCGTTCTTAAACCTGTCTTCAGGATTGTCTATTTCAACTGTTAAGAAATTAGATGTCAGTCCCTGAGGATGGCCTTTTTTGTCATGAAGCGCAAGAATTTGAAGAATCTTGCCTTTTTGGCTTTCAGCAAAATTATGCCGCAACAAGGCATCTGTTTCATGCAGCAGCCTTGAGCGTTCTTTAATAATGCAAGGCTTAAGCTGATTCATTTTTGCCGCTCTGGTTCCTGGACGCGATGAAAAACTAAAAATATGCAGCCCTGAGAGCTTTTCCTTGCGGACAAATTCCGCCGACTCCTTAAAATCTGCCTCGCTTTCAGAAGGAAACCCTGCTATTATGTCGGCATACAGCCCTGCATCAGGAAATAAATTTCTCAAAACAGAAAGCATTTCCGAATAGCGGGCCAGGCTATAAGGGCGGTTCATAGCTTTAAGGACATTATCGCTGCCAGCCTGCAGCGGCAAATGAAAATAATTGCAGAACCTGCTTCCAGCAGAAGCTAAAGTTGCCAAAAGGGGCTTATTAAGCTCTGTTATTTCCATAGAAGAAAAACGAATGCGGAAATTGCCAGGAAGCTCAAAAATCTTCATCATCAGAGCATTGAGATCGGCCCCCGTTTCAGGACAATGATAATACCCAAGTCTAGTTCCGCAAAGCACTATTTCAGCAAAGCCAGCCTCAATCAGCCGCCTAATTTCATTAACAGCGGATGGCATAGGCTTAGAGCGCAGTTCGCTGCGGGCCATATTCACAAGACAATAGGAACATTTCAGATTACAGCCATCCTGTATCTTAACAAATGCCCTGGAACGGCCATAAAAGCCCGTAACGGCAGAAAAATCCTCTGATATGTCAGCGCCGCATAAGGCAGAAGCAATTTTTTCCTTGTCCGCATTTTTAAAAATTTGGGCGGTTGGAACAGCCGATCGAATTTTATCCGGGAAAAGCTCTGCAAAACAGCCTGAAACAAATATGCGGCATGACGGATTGTCCGAATATGCCTTGCGGAGAAATACCATTACATCCCTATCTGCTTTAGAAGTGACAGAACAGGTATTTACTACAAGGCAATCAGCTTCTTCTGTTTTTTCCGTTTCCTCATTGCCGTAAGAAAGAATTTTTTCCCTAAGACTTTCAGTCTCAATCTGATTCACGCGGCAGCCAAATGTCTTAAAATAAATCTTCATCTTAAATTATAGTTTAAATTTTTATAAGGCTTCCGCCAATGGAATTAATTAAAGCAAGCGAAGCATAGAAACATGCCTCTTCGGCCCTTAACACATATGGGCCGAGGTTTATTGAAATAAGCCCTGCCTTGCAAGCTTGTGACAATTCCTCAGCAGCGAAGCCTCCTTCCGGGCCTACAAACAGAAAAATTTTACTGGCATTCACCGAATCAGCCGCAGCAGCCATGGCAGAGCTGAGCGGAATGCCATCAAATGCGGCAATGAAACCAGACGACCCATTTGTTGCGGAAGCCTGGAAATGCAGCAGAGCATTATCAAAAGGCAATGGAGCCATTATTTCCGGCAGCATGGCCCTTCCGCATTGCTTGCAAGATGATATCAGAATCTGTCTCATTCTTGGGATTCTGCTGTTCCAGTCTATTTTCGTTTCCTGCGAACGGCTGGTTATCAGCGGCTGGAACAGCGAAACGCCAGCCGCTGTGCCCCGCTCAAGAATATCATCAAATGCCTTGCGGGCTGGCATTGCGAAACATAACACAATGCTGCATGGCAGCCTAGGCTGATGGGCAGCTTCAAGTATCTTTCCTGAAACCGACTCCTTAGACATGGCTGATATTTCAGCATGCAAAAGATTTCCAAGGCCATCAAAAAGAAAGATCCGGTCTCCAATCCTATACCTTAGAACGCGCCTTAAATGGGCAGCTTCCTCACCGGCAAGATTGAAAACCGGACCATTAATATTTTCCGGATTCACATAAAAATAAGGCATTATTTAGACTTCTTATTCCCTTTAAGTATTTCTTTTATGTCATCTTTTATGGCATCAAATATGCCAGAATCCTTTTTATCGTCTTTTTTAGAATCCAAGCCGGACGATTTGCTATCTGACTTAACGCCATTGTCAATATCGGCAAGCTTCTGATAAAGGGCTTTCTGCTGCGCGTCTAACTCAAAAGGAACTTCAACCCTTATTTTTACAAGTATGTCGCCTCTAGGACGGCCTCCAGTGCCTGGCATGCCTTTGCCTTTAACGCGAAACATTTTGCCGAACTGAGTGCCAGCAGGTATGCGTATTGTGGTTTTTCCGCCTTCAATAAGAGGGACATCTGCTTCTCCGCCGAGAGCAGCCATCCAAACAGGAACAGGGCATTCATAAATAAGATCCCTTTTCTCTCTAATGAAATGAGCGTGAGGGCGTATATTTATCTGAATATACAAGTCTCCAGGAGTTCCTCCGCGCATTCCGGCATCTCCGCCTGCCGCAACGCGCATTACCCCTCCGTCTTCTATTCCAGAAGGGATTTTCACAGTAATTGAAACTTTCTTGCGTATGCGGCCCTGGCCGCCACATTTTTCACACGGTGCTGTTATCTTTTCGCCGCTGCCTCCGCATTCAGGACAAGGCTGGCGGAAAGAGAAAAAGCCTTGAGAATACTGGACATGGCCTGTTCCATGGCATTGAGTACAGGTTTTGACAGAATCCTTGTCTTTAGCTCCAGTTCCGTTGCAATCCGGACAAACTTCAGTTCTCTCAATGTCTATTGGAACCTTTATTCCCTTAAAGGCATCTTCAAGGGAAATTTCTGTCTCATATTTTAAATCAGAGCCTCTTCGGGAACGGGGCTGGGAACGGCTGCCGCCCTGTGAAAATACATTTTCAAATAAATCTCCAAAAATGTCCCCCATGTTCCCGCCGCCAAAGCCGCCGCCGAAACCGCCAAAAGGGCCTCCGCCAGCGCCGGCTCCGCCTTTGAGGCCTTCTTCCCCATACTGATCATAAATCTGCCTTTTTTTATCGTCAGAAAGGACCTCATAAGCCTCATTTATCTCTTTAAATTTTGCTTCCGCTTCTTTATTACCTGGATTGCGGTCAGGATGGTATTTCATAGCCATCCTGCGGTATGCGGATTTAATCTCATCATGGGAAGCATTCTTCGGCACGTCTAAAAGTCTGTAATAATCAGCCATAAAATATGTCCTTGCTTTCCGGCTTTTGCCGGATAAAAAAAGGGTCAAGCCCAAAAAACATGGAATTGCGGGGCTTCCCTAATCAAGGGATGCCCCGCAATAACAAGAAGATATTATTTCTTATCTTCGTCTACAACTTCTGCGTCTACGACATCATCTTTCTTGGCATCTGCGCCCGGCTGGGCTCCAGCTTGGCCTGCGGATGCCTTATTCTTCTCCTGGCTTGCCTTGTATACGGCTTCGCCAAGTTTCTGAGAGTTGCGGAGAAGCTCGTCTTTGGCATGCTTGATTTTCTCCACGTCATCGCTCTTCAAAGCCTCTTTCAGCTCATTTATTCCGCGGTCAACGGCAAGGCGGTCTTCCTGGCTGATCTTGTCGCCATGTTCGCGCAAGGCTTTTTCAGTAGTATAAAGAATGGTGTCAGCTTCATTCTTGGCTTCAACTTTTTCCTTATACTTCTTGTCAGCTTCAGCAAACTCTTCGGCCTGCTTCATATACTTGTCAATCTCATCCTTAGACAGCTTGTTAGGAGCGCTTATGGTAATATGCTGCTCTTTATTGGTGCCCAAATCTTTTGCGTGCACCTGGAGAATGCCATTAGCGTCTATGTCAAATGTAACCTCAATCTGCGGAATGCCGCGCGGAGCAGGCGGAATGCCGTCAAGGTCAAATTTTCCTAACGACACATTGTCGCTGGCCATTGCGCGCTCGCCCTGAAGAACATGTATTGTGACAGCAGGCTGATTGTCTGCAGCGGTTGAGAATATCTGTGTTTTCTTGGTAGGAATTGTGGTATTCTTGTCTATGATATGAGTCATCACTCCGCCAAGAGTCTCAATGCCTAAAGAAAGAGGAGTTACGTCCAGCAAAAGCACATCCTTAACTTCTCCGGTAAGAACAGCTGCCTGTACTGCTGCGCCTGATGAGACGCATTCCATAGGATCTACGCCGCGCTCTATTTTCTTGCCAACATATTCTTCAACGAATTTCTGCACGCAGGGCATGCGGGTAGGGCCGCCTACTAAAATGACGCGGTCAATGCCGGAAGAGCGGAGGTTCGCATCCTGCAGGGCTGTGTCTATAGATTTTTGGCATTTTCTCACGATAGAATCTACAAGAGATTCAAGCTTAGCGCGGGAAAGCTTTATGGCCAGATGTTTCGGGCCGGTTGCGTCTGCTGTGATGAATGGCAGGTTAATCTCTGTTTCCATAGTCGTGGAAAGCTCAATCTTGGCTTTTTCCGCAGCTTCGCGTATGCGCTGCGATGCGGTAGAGTCTTTAAGCAGGTCTATGCCGTTTTCCTTGCGGAATTCATCAGCAATATAATTTACTATTGCGCGGTCCATATCAGTGCCGCCAAGCTGAGTGTCGCCGGATGTGGAAGTAACATCAAAGGTTCCTTCCTTGCTCATTTCCATAATGGTAACATCCAATGTTCCGCCGCCAAGGTCAAAAACCATTATTTTCTGATCCTTGCCTTCTTTGTCTATGCCATAGGCAAGCGCTGCCGCAGTAGGCTCGTTAACAAGACGAACCACTTCAAGGCCTGCGATTGTGCCGGCATCCTTAGTAGCCTGGCGCTGATTGTCATTAAAATAAGCAGGAACCGTGATAACAGCTTTTTCTACTTTTTCGCCGAGAAATGCTTCAGCATCGCGTTTAACTTTCTGCAGAAGGAAAGCTGAAAGCTGCTGCGGAGCAAATTCTTTTCCTGCTACCGTATATTTGTGATCTGTGCCCATTTTACGCTTGAAAGCCGAAATGGTGCCTTCCGGATTAGCGACAGCCTGGCGACGGGCCGGTTCACCAACCAGCATCTGGCCATCTTTAGCGAAAGCTACATAAGACGGGAATGCCTTTCCCCCAAGGCTTGTTCCTTCAGCCGACGGAATTATTGTTACTTTTCCGCCTTCCATTACTGCCGCGGCAGTATTAGAAGTTCCAAGGTCAATTCCAATTATTTTTGCCATTTGTGTTTCTCCTTAATGTTTTATAAATTTTTTTTGCCGGCAATGTATCCGACCGGCATGAATGCTTCAGAAACTGGCATTTCCGCCAGTTTCAGCATCGTTCTCCGCAACAGATTTTTCCTCTTCTGCGGCATCTTTGTTCTCTTCTGCAGGAGTAGGGACGGCAGCTTTTTTACGGGCTATTTTCACCCTAGCCGGCCTTAATATCTTGTCCCCCAGATAAAAACCTTTCTGAAGTTCTTCTACCACTAAGCCGTCATTGCTATCATCCCCATCAACTATTCCAAGAATTTCCGTAGCCATTGGATCATAAGGCTTGCCTACTATGTCCATGGGACGCATTCCCTCAGAATCAAAGATTTTTTCAAATTCCTTAAAAACCATTTTCAGCCCCATGACCGTATTTGAAAGCTCCGGATTTTTTACGGTTTCCAAATGTTTGCCGGCAGCAAGCATAAGGTCATACATCGGAAGGAGCTTCGCAAGAATGTCAGCCTTGCCGTATTTTATAAGCTCAGGCTTTTCCCTTTCCATGCGCTTCCTGAAATTTTCAAAATCTGCCTTTATGGAAAGAAGCTGATTGTAATATTCCTTAGCAAGATTTGTCTGTTTCTCAAGCTCAGCGGAAATTTCAGACTCGCTATTGCCAAACATCTTTCCGAAAAATCCTTTCTTCTTCTGTTGCGGACGCTCTGAACCTGATTCTGCGGATTCGGCCAGTGTTCCATCCTGTGAATCCCCAGATTCATCAGATATTTCTTCCTGAGATTCGTCTTCCCGGATGGCATCTTCCTGATACTGCCCGTCACTATAATTTTCTTCAATGTCTTCTTCGCTATTCATGTTAATCTTCAAACTCCAAGCCGTCCCATTCACCGAGCATTTCTTCCATCATACGGCTAACTGTTTCCACCAAGGAAATCATGCGCGAGTATTCCATGCGCTTATAGCCGAGAATGCCTATCATGCCCACAGTCTTGTCATTAATTCTGTAAGAGCTGGAAACAAGGCTAAAATTTTTAAATTCCTTTATATTATTCTCTGATCCTATTGTTACATCAACCGCATGGCCAGTCTTGCCGGAAGATATGGCTGGGCGGCTGCTTTCGCGCAAGCGGCGGCGCAGCATGCCAGAAAAACGTTCTTTTTCCTCCAGAAGGCGGGCTAAATCTCTTATGTCATCAGGACTTACATCTTCAAAATTTGAATATATGCGGCTCAAGCCGTCCATGTAAAGTGCATCTTCCGCATGGGCAGAGCTGGCCAGATAATCCGCAATTTTTTTCAGCAGTTCTGAAATCCCCCTGCTGCGCAGGACAGGCAAAAATTCTGTCTTTATAATATTAGAGCATTCAATTATTGAAAAATCTTTAAGCCGGCGATTAAGCTTAATTGCCAAGATACGCAAATCGTCTTTTTCAATAGGACTGCTAAGCACAAAGGCATTGTTCTTTATTATCCCTGCATGTGAAACAAGAACCGTAAGCACAGTATTTGGAGCAAGGCTTATAAGCTCCATGCGTTTTAGCAAGTCATTTTCAGCATCAGCGCTCATTACAAAGCCAGCACACTGAGACATTTCAGAAAGCATTTTTGACGTATGCTTAAGGAAGCCATCCAGCTGCTCAATGCGCCGCTCATATTCCTGCTCAAGAAGTTCTTTTTCTCTAAGAGCAAGCCTCTGCATGCGGGAAACATTGTCCACATAAGCTCTATAGCCTTTATCCGTAGGTATTCTGCCTCCGGAAGTGTGAGGCTGAAAAAGGTACCCTTCTTCTTCAAGCTCCTTGAGCACATTCCTTATTGTAGCGCTAGAGATATTGAAGCTGCCTTCCTTAGTGATAAGATCTGAGCTTACCGGGCGGCCTGTATTAACATAGTTAAAGACAACCCAATTGAGGATCTTCTCTTTTCTGTTTCTGGCATCTTCAGGTTTAAGGACTCGCATTTTAATCTCTAGCCTTTAAGCATTTTTCAAAATTGGCGCTCAATGCTTTTAAGTGCTAAAAATATTATAGCTCATGCAGACTTAATTGTCAATACTCAGTTTAGAGTGCTAAAAAAGAAAAAGCCAGCATAAAGCTGGCCTTTTCTGCTTTTCGTCTTCGCAAGAAAATCAATTTTTGGGAAGATACTGCCTGAGATTATTCACATTAGCCCTAAAGAGCTTATTCTGCATATACTTCGCAAAAAGAGCATTAGCGAAGCGCCTGCCGGCTTCAATATCTGTAGGATGGTGTACACCGCCTACAACCCGGTCAAGGCCGATTATGTCAGCCCTTGTAAGAAACTCAGAACGGCGCTTAGGCATAAGCTCGGTAAGCAATAAGGCATAAACCCTTGCCCTCGTGGAATGTCCGCTCGGATAGGCTCTGCTGTTCTTTCCAGGCTTATCCACGCATGGCAGCAATGTAGGATCTGTAATATACGGACGAGCCCTGTTATATTTTTTCTTCATGAGTTTTACAGCTATTGCCGTTTCATCTCCTACGGAATCCAAAAATTCCCTATTTACAGCTGGAAGATTCTCATAAAAATCTTTAAGGCCTGGAAACATGGCCCTAAAATCATAGTCCGCATTTTTCTTGGCAACTATGCACTCCCCTTCAGATCTCTTTTCCTGCCATTCATGCAAAGTCTTAAAATCAGATTCAAACAAGGCAGAGCCTGTGTCAGGCACTTCTGGCAGTTTTATAGACAATACAGAAGCCTCATCCAGATACTGAAGAGCAGTGGCAGCTTTTCTAGAATTGCCTAAGCATGCAGATGATAAAGCAACGGCAATAATAAGCGCGGAAAGGCGCAAATAACGCATGATTTTCGGTGACATTAATCCTCCTCTTCTGAAACAGGGCGTTCGCTTCTGCGGCGCTTGCCATGATCCAAAATTTTCTTTCTCATTCTTATGTTATGGGGCGTAACTTCAACAAATTCATCTTCAGCAATATATTCTATAGACTGCTCAAGGCTCATTCTTACTGGCGGAGTAAGTATTACTGAAGCATCAGCTGTTGAAGAACGCATATTTGTCTGGTGTTTTTCCTTGCAGGGATTAGCAACAAGATCATTGCTGCGGCAATTTTCTCCGACAATCTGACCCGCATACACTTCCTCTCCAGGGCCCACGAACATAGTTCCATGCTCTTGGAGAGTATTAAGGGCATAGCTTGCTGTCTGCCCTGTTTCCTTAGCTACAAAAACGCCATTGCGCTTAACGGGACTGAAAGAGCCTTCTTTCATATATCCGTAGAAGCTGTGATGCATAAGGCCTGAGCCTCTGGTGAAGCTGAGGAATTTTGACTTAAGGCCTATAAGCGCCCTTGAAGATATTACATACTCAAAGCGTATGCGGCCATCCTCGCCGATGACCATGTTTTTCATCTGTGCTCCCCTTTCTCCCATGGCAGTCATTATATTGCCCTGGTATTCGGACGGAGCATCCATGACCAGATATTCTACAGGCTCCATTTTTACGCCATTTTCTTCTTTAGTAAGCACAACCATTTTAGAAACACAAAGCTCATAGCCTTCGCGGCGCATGCTTTCAATAAGCACAGAGAGATGCAGTTCCCCTCTGCCGGAAACTTTATAGCCGGCTACGCCGCTGTTTATTTCTTCTACCTTAAGGCCCACATTTGTTTCCTGCTCGCGCATAAGCCTTTCTTTAATCTGCGTAATGGTAACAAATTTTCCATCCCTGCCTGCGAAAGGCCCGTCATTTGCAAAAAATTCCATTGAGAGCGTAGGAGGCTCTATTTCAAGCGTAGGAAGAACACCAGGAGAATCAACAGAAGAAACAGTATCGCCTACATCCACTCCCTCAAGGCCCGCTATGGCTACTATATCACCAGCTCTCGCCTGCTTGATATTTATGCGCTGAAGGCCCTTATATCCCATAAGCTGAACGACTTTGCGCTGCACCATAGGCTTTTTCTCAGAGCCTGTCATTACCTGCTGGCCCTCTAAAATTTTGCCCTGCGTTATGCGGCCTATGCCTATACGGCCTGTATATGAGCTGTAATCCAGCATAGTAACCAAAAGCCTAAGAGGGCCTTCCTCATCGTCTGCCGGGCCTGGAACATGCTTTATTATAGTATCAAACAAAGGCTTAAGGTTATCAGTTTTAACCTCAGGGTCATAAGTGGCCCAGCCGTCTCTGCCGACAGCATAAACTACAGGGAAATCCAGCTGCTCATCTGTGGCATCCAGTTCCATAAACAATGAGAACACTTTATCTAATGATGCGCTAGGATTGCAGTTAGGGCGGTCAATCTTATTTATAACAACAATAGGGCGCAATCCCAATGCAAGAGATTTCTTTAATACGAAACGAGTCTGCGGCATAGGGCCGTCTAAAGCATCCACCAGCAACAGAACTCCGTCTACCATGCGCAATACGCGCTCAACCTCGCTGCCAAAGTCCGCATGTCCGGGGGTATCCACAATGTGAATTGTGGTATCGCCGTACTTCACTGATGTATTCTTAGAAAGAATTGTTATTCCCCTTTCCCTTTCCTGGTCATTTGAGTCCATTATGCAGGTAGCTTCTTCGCCGCTCTTATCTTTAAATGCACCAGTCTGTTTAAGCATGGCATCAACCAGTGTTGTCTTGCCATGGTCAACATGGGCTATAATAGCTATATTTCTTAAATCATTGCGATGTTTCACTGTGTTTTCCATAAATCAGTTCTCTTCCAAAGCTTCCAGATCAAGCAAGTCAAGCTCATCAGAATAATCGGCTATCTGTTTTTCCATGGCAGATATTTTTCCGCTGATTTCCTGAACTTGGATATAATCTGAATAAATTTCCGGACTGGCCATTTTCTCAGCAAGTTTTGCAACTTCTGATTTTATTCTGTCTATTTCCTTCTTAATAGTTTCCCTGCGGCGTGCCTTTTTTCGGACTTCCGCATCACGCTGTTTTTTTTCAGCCCAGCTTCCATAGCCGCAGGTTTTCTTATTATTTTTTTCCTGCGCAAAAGGCTGCATGGGCTCTTCGGCTTTCTCTGCCTGACGCATGCGGTAGAGAAAATAATCATAATTTCCCGGATAAACCGTAGTCTTGCCATTTTCCACATGCACTACCGAATCGGCAATTGCGTTTATAAAATATACATCATGGCTTATGAAGCATATAGTGCCTTCAAAATCTTTTAGGGCAGAGATGAGGGCATCTGCGCTAGCCATATCAAGATGTGTCGTAGGTTCATCCATTAGCAGCACATTGGGAGGGTCAAGAAGGAGCTTAACTAGCATTAGGCGGCTTTTTTCTCCGCCTGAAAGCACCGATACAGGCTTATATACGTCATCGCCATGAAAAAGAAATGCGCCAAGAACTGTGCGCACCATAAGTTCCGGATTCATGCGGTCATTGTCCATGGCTTCCTGAAGAACTGTTTTCCTTGCATCCAGCATATCGGTATGATGCTGGGAAAAATATCCCGTCTTCACGTTAAGACCCAGTATTCTATCGCCAGTGTCTGGAGGAATTGCCCCTGCAAGCATTTTTAGAAGAGTGGACTTGCCTGCACCGTTATGACCAACGAATACCATTTTCTGTCCGCGCTCAAGGACAAAATCAAAATTTTCATAAACTTTTAGCGGTTCGTGGCCTTCAATAGGGTAAATCTTAGATACTCCCTTAAGTTCAAGCACTTTTGTGGCCGTGCGCATTGGCTGCGGGAAATGCATCTTTACAGTTTTGCTTTCAGCCGGAAGCTCAATTCTCTCTATTTTCTCCAAGCGCTTTATCATGCTCTGCACGCGGCTGGCAGTAGAAGCCCTAACTCTGTTCCTTGCGATAAAGTCTTCCATTTGGGCAATTTCTTCCTGCTGCCTTTTCCAGGCGCTTAAAAGCTTAGCTTTTTCATCATCTCTCTGCTTAAGATAATGCTCATAATCCCCATAATATATTTTCAGTTTATGTTCCTGTAAGGCTACAATAGCTTTGCTTGTCTTATTTATAAAATCACGGTCATGAGATATGGAAAAAACCGCGCCCTGATAGTGCTGAAGATAATCTTCAAGCCATTTAAGCGATTCCAGGTCAAGATGATTAGTCGGCTCGTCCAAAAGCAGAAGATCCGGTTTTTTGAGCAAAAGCTTTGCTAAGGCAGCACGCATAGCTAATCCGCCGCTTAAAGTGTTAATAGGGCGATCAAAATCCTTAACTTTAAATCCAAGCCCCATAAGTATGGATTTGCCTTCTGCTGCCAGCCTGCCGTCAAAGTCTTCTGCCCCGTCAAGGACGGAACTAATTATGCTTTCATCTGAAACTGGAGGATTTTCTTGCGGAAGATAGCCTATGACAGCGCCTTTTTTAAAGCTTATCTCGCCTTCATCGCATTCTTCCTGCCCAAGCAGCATTTTAAATAATGTGGATTTGCCAGCGCCATTAGGCCCTACAAGCACGAAACGATCCCCATCATTAAGCTGAAGCGATGCATCCTCAAAAAGGACCTGTGAAGTAAAAGACTTGCATATATTTCGCAAAGTAATCATACGGCATAAAAATCGCTCCGGCATTGCTGGAACAATCATTCATATTTTACATTATTATTATAAGAAGGGCAAAACAAGGATTATAAGGCAGCATTAAATGCTTTATAAAGCATGAAGCAGGCCTGAGCCTATGCCTGAAAACCGCATTAAGACTTATATTGCAGTCTAAAGACTCAAAAGAAACTCAGAAAAAAATCTTTAATGCCGCAGATCCGGCAAAGCCATCGCCAGTCCTTACAAGTCCATTCACATCACTATAGCTGTCTCCATAATAATATTTGCTGCGAAATATCCAGCCTGCCATTAAGGAAAGTTCAGCTTTCTCCCCTATCTTCCATACTGGATTTAGGGACAGATATGCAGTTTTTAAATACAGCGACTCATCTTCTTCCGGCCTATTTGCTATGAAAAAAGATTCTGAGTTAATTCCATGCTGAAGCTCAATAAAAAAGGATTTTGAAGGCATCCATTTTATTCCGGCCTTATAGCACTCAACAGGAAGCCACTGGGCATTGGCAGACCATGTTTCGCTAATATTCCACTGGGCATAAAAAGGAGCCATAAAGATAAATTTTCTTGAAATATATCTGTAAGCTAAGAAAGGGATTGGAATCCCTCCCCAAAAGCTTCTTCTGCTGGAATAATTCAAGGCGAACATCCATGTGCTTTGCGGAGTGCTCCATGATTTTATGGTACGGAAATAGCTAAAGCCGAAATCAGTTTCCTTATCCGAATGATAAAGCTTGTCAGATTTAGAATCCGCATACAGTGAAATTGTCTGTATTTCCGATGCCGCAAACAGGGAAATATTAGCCTCATAAAGATATTTAGGAAAATAACCATAGCCGGATGACTGATATTCCGCCCACTTGCCGCGCGCGTACACATTATGGCCTGCGGCAGTTCCCAGCTTTATATTGCCTCCATAAGATTGATTTTTCATATTAAGAGATGTTGAATCAGCCCTATATAAAGCATTTATGTTATCATTCTCAGGCATCTCAAACTGGGCATATGCGGAAATGTCAGACAACAGAACAAAAAAGAAGAAAAATGAAAATATTTTTTTCATGGAAAGAATTTTATTTTGTATTCAATTATGGTATTAATCGTTAATTAACAGCATTGCATTAAAAAACAGAAGCCCGTTTTAAGCGGGCTTCATTAATGCCATGCTCTGCGCTGGCAATTATTTTTTTGTCTGCTTCTTGCCAGCCTTTGGCTGTTCCTTCACTGGAGGATTTAATATAGCCTTGGCCTGCTGAGCCCATATAGTGTCAGGATAAAGAACAGTAATTTTTGAGAAAGCTGTTTTCGCTTCTTCTGATTTGCCTGACCTGGCATATGCCGCCGCAAGATTCATATACACTTCAGGGGCAGTATAATGGCTATTATATTTTTTCATAAAAGACTCATAAGTCTTTATTGTCTCTTCCCAATTATGGCGGGCCTCAAAAGTTTTGCCAACATTGAAAAGCAATACAGGAAGAAGAGTGTTTTCTGCTTTTTTCATAGCAAGACGATAAGATTTTTCAGCTTCTTCAAATTTGCCTTTAGCAAAATCAAGATCGCCTTCAAGCATAATCGCAAAAGGAACAGCGGAGCTTCGGCTATAGTTTTTTATGAGATCAGAGGAAATTTTTTTCGCCTCATCAATTTTACCGGCATAGGCATTCTGCTGAGCAATAAAAAGGGCCTGCCAGGCATTTTTTTGTGTTTTAGCATAGCTGGCAGTAAAAAAAATGACAAATGCGATTGTGGCAGCTATAACAGCTACGGAGCCCCAGAAAGTCTCCCTGTTTTCTTTAATCCAATCAATAAGAGCCTGGGACTTCTTCACAGTCTCAACTTCTTTTTTGCTTTCCACCCATGTATTAGCTGGCATAATTTTCCTCAGGATAACAGATAAAATATTGGCACCCCCGGACGGACTTGAACCATCAACCCTCTCCTTAGGACGGAGCAGCTCTATCCAGTTGAGCTACGGGGGCGCAATGTATTACTAATATTTTAGCAAAGAAAATAGCTTACAGTCACTAATTTTTTCTTTTCCCTTCAAAAAAGGCAACTCAATAAGCATTGAAACACCGACGACAGAAGCACCTGTTTTTTCAACCAATTCTTTCATTGCCGCAGCAGTGCCTCCTGTGGCAAGAACATCATCCGCTATAAGAACTTTGTCGCCAGGCTTCAAGGCATCAGCATGCATTTCCAGAGTATCTGTGCCATATTCCAAAGCATAGCTGGCAGAAATAGTTTTGGCCGGCAGTTTGCCTTTCTTGCGCACTGGCACAAGGCCGGCGCCAAGCTCTATAGCAATTGGAGCGGCAAGCAGAAAGCCCCTGGCCTCGGAGCCGAGGACTTTTGTTATTCCTGCTTCCCGAAATGGCTCTGCCATTGCCTTTATGACTTGTTTCAAAAGAACCGCATCTCCAAGAAGAGGGGTAATGTCCTTGAAAAGAACTCCTTTTTTAGGAAAATCAGGAATATTGCGTATTGCCGCATCAGCAGCCTTAATTATATTTTCATTCATTTGTTTCTCCTTGGAATTTTTAAAATTTTCAGGCTTGAGCCTCTTTTCTGTTTTTTCCCAGCCAAAGCCATTGAAAGCATTTCAAAATTGGATGAACTGCTTTTTTTGCGCAAGGAAGCTGTCCTGTAAGCATCTTCATTAAGCCCTAAGGAAATTACAGCCCTGCGCAAGGTCTGCAAAGCTCTTGCCTCAAGCTGGCGCACACGCTCCCTGGACAAATGCAGCTCCTTTCCTATTTCATTAAGCGTTTTAGCAGATTCGTCGTGAAGGCCATATCTGGCTTCAAGGATTTCCCTTTCTCTGGGATCAAGCTCCTCAAAAGCTTTTTTAAGCACTTCCAAAGTATTATTCTCCGTTACTTTATGTTCAGGAGTGTCTTCCATCCCGCTATGTATAGTTTCTTCTAAGGTATTTTCCTTTCCTTCGCTGTTCGTTCTGGTGGCATCTATTGACGATATGCCAGAAACGAGATCAGAAGTTCTAATAGCCAGGCGGGCTTGCGTTTCAGTCCAGCCGAGATGTCTTGTCATTTCGCTAAATTCCGGGCTGCGGCCAAGCTTTTCCTG
The DNA here is from genome assembly GCA_024681855.1 of Elusimicrobiales bacterium. Taxonomy (GTDB): domain Bacteria; phylum Elusimicrobiota; class Elusimicrobia; order Elusimicrobiales; family UBA9959; genus CACZRG01. The sequence goes on along the minus strand of JAILAB010000020.1, from coordinate 72,137 downwards.
CAAAGCCTTATATTCGCGCTGCCATTTGCGCATGGCAGTCCAGGCATGGGGAGGAATGCGTATGGTTTTAGAAGTTTCCTCCAGATAGCGGCGAACATGCTGCTCTATCCAATAATTGGCATAAGTTGAAAAACGATATCCAAGCTCAGGATCATATTTTTCAATCGCATGATAAAGGCCCAAATTGCCTTCCTCTATAAGATCAAGAAAATCAAGACCTCCGTCATTATGCTTATCCATGAACTTACGGGCTATGGAAATCACAAGCCGCAGGTTCTGCTCAAAAATTTTCTCTTTAGCCCGCCGGTCTCCCCTTTTTACGCGCTTCCAAAGCTCTCCCATCTGCTCACGGTCTATAGGCTGTATCTGGCTTACATGGGCAATATACTGTTTTACGGAATCATTAACAGAAGCTTTACGGCCAGGCCTGATTACAGAGGATAGCTCTTTGCCGATATTTTCCTCCTGTTCGCTGTTTGCAGCAAATGCGGACTGAAAATCGCCTGATTCGGCAAAATCAGGCATCTGGATGGAAGAAAGGTTTTCTTCCTCCATGTTTTTGTCTTTCTCATCATTCATGTTATTGAGCATCTGCCTTAAAAATTATATTAAAATAGCCGCATTAAAAAGTTGCCGGAAAACAACATGCTTTAATATCAATATTAGCAAAAAAAATGACTTTAATAAAGAGTAAAGGGACAGCGAAAATACTGTCCCTTTACCTTACAGGCTAAGTCAGCCTAATTATTTATTTTACAGCTGTTTTCTGAGCTGCTGTCTTTTGGACTGCGGCTGCTGCTTTCTTAGCAGCTGCTGCCTTTTGAGCCGCAGCCTTTGAGTTGTTAAAAACAATCTCAATGCGGCGGTTCTTTGCACGGCCTTCTCTTGTTTTGTTAGTAGCAATAGGTTTGGTTTTGCCATACCCCTTAGTGGTTATGCGCTTTTCGTCTATGCCGCTGTCAACAAGGTAATTCTTAACGGCATTGGCGCGCTTCTCGGAAATATCCTGATTAGCAGCTGCGGAGCCAATGCTGTCAGTATGGCCTTCAACAGTTATTGTAGATTTCTTATGGAGCTTCATGTAATTGGCAAGAACATCAAGATTTGCTTTAGCTTCATCAGTGAAGTCGTAAGCATTATATTTAAATGTAGTAGCTCCGAGGGTTATTGCCTCATCTTCATTGTCAATTACCACGGTCGGCGTTGCCACCGGCTTAGGCTGCTCTACCGGCTTAGGCTTAGGCTGCTCTACCGGTTTCTTAGGCTCTTCTTTTTTTACCGGAGCAGGAGCCTCTTCAGCAGTCTGGCAGCTGCCGCACATATTTTCGCGGCAGTATGAAAGGCCGCAGCCAGTCAGAAAGCCTGCGGAGATAATTAAAAGCATTAAATTTTTCATTGTCATATTCTCCTATTAAATACCCGCTCAGAACCTTACTTCCAAATTAAGGTCGGCATACCAGCCATAGCGTTTGCCTTCACGGCGCTTGCCATTGGCAGAAAGAATGACTGAAGACCATTTCTTCTGAAGGCCCAAGCCGTATTCCACATAATTCAGCATCTCATCAGCTGTGGAATCTGCCTTTACATCGTTATAAGTCATATAATCCCAAACATAATTGCCGAAGCCGGCAAGTTCCCAGCATTTTCCAAGATTCAAAACGCCTTTCATTCCGGGGGCAAGAGATACGCCATGCATGGCATGGAAATCTATTTCTCCGGCAGGAGTCTCCTGATTTTCCATTTTGAAATAAGTATATGAGGCTTTGCCAAAGGGCTGCAGGGCAAAATGACTGAACAGGTTCATATTATAACCTGCTTTTACGCCAGCTCCGCCCATCCAGGAATCGCTTGAGCGGTCATCTGCTCCTTCAAACATTGTTTTTGTATGGGCATAAGCGCCATTAAGAACAAAGCCTCCGAAGAAATGACCTTTATAAAACTCAGCGGACAGTCCAGCGAAAGGGATATTGTTTTCATGATGATCTTTTGTGCCTATGGAAGCCTCATATTTCATGCGGGAAATCATGTATCCGCCAAACACAGAATAGCGGGCATCAAAGGCATCATAAATGCGGTCTGTGCTAAATGCCGCCACCACGCCAGCATTGTCATCCAGCATATCTGAATCGCGCAGATTATCGCTGTTAGCAAAAGCTTTTATATGGAGATTTCCTACGCATGCGCCAGTGCCGCATACATCACCGCTGTTAAGGCCAGCCGCCGCAGGGGCAAACAGTGTCTGATTGCCTATATCATTAAGCGAAAAAGACATAAAGCTGTTCTGGTCTGAAATGCCCATAGCCACTGAATATATAAAATGATCCGTAATCTGCTCAGCAAGAGGATCTACCTGTGCCAATGCTTTTACGCTCATTCCAGCAACAAGCATGGCAGACAAAAAGCCAGCTAAGGCTCTTTTGCAAAAAATAACTGATGTTTTTTTATCCATCACAATCTCCATTGTATTTTCTTTTTACAAAAAAAGCGGAAGCATCATCAATTCTTCCGCTTTTTCTTTTTCGGGGTGGTGAGATTTGAACTCACGACCTCTCGCACCCGAAGCGAGCGCTCTAGCCAGCTGAGCCACACCCCGTAAATGTGTTAAAAAAATTATAGCATATTTATTATTACTTTGGATTTTCTATTTTACCAATGAAAAGAATTAATCCTGTTTTGACATCCCGTATAAGGAAAATAAAAGGTTTATCCGCCCTAAAAATTATTGATGGGACAGGAGCCATTGACTTAAGTCCCATGCTGATGCCCGTAACAGCTGCCGCTTCCGTTCCCTCTTCCGAAACATCTATGAAAGTTTTTTGCACTGCTTTCTGCAAATACAGAGATTTATCTCCTGTCATGCCGGAAAAATCTGCCTTGTCATTAAAGGCAAGCCGCATGCCAAGTGATTTTAAATCTTCATTAAGATCATGCGATGAAGAAAAAGAAAATTTTGGCAGGAAAACCCTTACTTTTTCGCTTGACATTTTTTCCCTGGCTTCTTTTATATATGATGAGCTAAGGTTTTTCTCGGCATTTATGAAGGCTTTCTTATCATAGGGAAGAATTATCATCATTTCAAGGAACTCTTCCTGTTCTTCTGATGCCGCCTTATACGGCATGGCAAGAAACTGAATGTTTTTTTCTTCCCCATACGGGAAATATGTTTCACTCTCATGCCGCATTAACATTGCCTTGCCTTTTTCTCCGGAATTAAGATGAAAATCTGCCTCAAAGGAAGAATTTTTTGTAAAAGGCTTTCTCCAGCTGCCTTTGAAATAAACAGCATTTGCAAGAACAAGCCTGGTAAGGCTGTTTAAGGAGCCTTCAGCAAAAAGTTCCTTTATCTTTCCATTGGTTTTGCTAGCGGCCCAAGAATTAATTTTATTTCTAGCGCCATCAATGTCTTTCACATAGTCTGCTGTTTCAGAAACAGCGCCATAATATTTTTTTAATCCTGACAAGTATTCTGGCAGAAAATTAAAGCCTTTTTGCGGCCAAAGAGAATTGGCATCAGAAAAAACAGTTCCTTTCGCCGCTTTTTCCATGGCAGCGGAAATTACCAGGTTTTCATTCCTGAGCTGTTCCTCATTTTCAGGAAAAGAGAAAACCTTATTCATTTCATCTGCAGTGCTGCCTCTTGCCCCGTCCCTTGCCATTGCGAAAGCTGCCCTCATTCCATAAGGAGAGAAGAAGAAATTTTCCGCTTTTCCTGCCGCTTTCTGGGCATAAAAAGAAAAGGCTATGCTGTTTGAACGTTCTGTCATTGAATTAAGTTCCTCCTTGGAAGCCTCTGGAACAGCCGTTTTTGTCTTACAGCTGCAGCTGCATCCTGTCACAAATGCCGCGCAGGCAAGGGCAAGAAAGAAATAAGTTTTTTTCTTCATGTTTTCTCCTTATCTTATAATTGCTTAATACACTACTTTCCCAAGGCTTTTGCCGCTTTCTTAGCCTGCGGGGAAGCCGGCCAGGAATTTAGAATCTTATTATAATAATTTTCTGCCTTTGCAGGCTCTTTTGCCCTTTCACAGGCCTGAGCAGCCGCAAGAAGCGCGGCAGGAGCATTCTTAGGATCCGCATAATCTTTGGCAATTATATCATAAATTTTCAATTCCTCATCAAGGCTTTTCAAATTGTTTCTGGCAATATCGGCTGCTCCGTAAAGATCATTCTTCGCCCTGTTGTCTTTATATTTCTCTGCCATGCGCTTTATCACATGTATTGCTTCGCCATAATGTTTCAGCTCATAACGAAGGATTGAAGTTTCAGCCCTGTAAGCATCCCTTGCCTCAGGCTTATCAGGATAAAGCTCTATTATTTTCTCATATATGTTTACTGCCTCTTCATACTCTTTTTGGCGCTCAAGCAGCCTGGGAAGCTCTTTATAAGCAGCAAATGCTTCCTCCTGGCCTTCATATTTTAAGGCTATCTCCTCATATATTCTTATGGCTTCGGGATAATTGCGCTTTTCCCTAGCCTGTATTTCAGCTATAGCTAATTTAGCTGCCGGAATTATCGTGCCTTCAGGATAAACTCTTATTACTTCCGCATAAGTTATGGCAGCCTCATCGTAATGTCCCCGCGAATGATACAGCTGGGCTAGGGAAAAAAGAAGCCTGTCCCTATAGGCATATACAGGCACTGCGGCAAGCAAAGCTCTAAATTCAGAGACAAGCGGGTCAAAAAACTCATCACCAAACTGTTCTGCCAGTCCTGAATAAAGCCTGGCAAGTCGGGATGTACGGCCATTGCCTTCCGCTTCGGCAAGAGCCTTAAGGGCTGTCTCATGCTTTTTATATTTCCTGCTTATTATGGAGGAAAGTTTTTCTTTCACAACTTCCTTAAGAAGAGAGTCAGGATATGCCTGCCGGTGCTTCATTAATGTTATGAGAGCTTTGCGGCTATCCCCCAAGCCCATGTAAAGCTCCGCTTTGGCCAGCAGAATGTCATCCGCATGTTCAGAATCCTTAAAAGCCGTAATCCATTCATCTACCGCAAGCAACAGAGCCTTGCGCGTATCATCGTCTTTCGCAGCAGAAAGATTCTCTTTAAGGAACCAATACTCAGCTTGTGAAATTTCGCTGAAAGAACGGGTATCCTGCGGTGAAGGGTCTTTCATTGCCGCCGGACTGAAAGGGAAAAGCGTCATCCAGGCTTCTTCTTCTGAAGAAGTTTTCTGCCCTGCATCTGAATGAGCCGTTTCAGAAGATATTTCCGGCTCTAATGAAATATCCGAAACATCTTCAGACAAAATCTCCTGTTCATCAGGAATGACAGCTGTCAAATCTTTTAAACCGTCATCAGATTCAGCCTTTGACGCAGCTGGCATAGAATCTGCAACAGGCTTTAAATTATTTTCTGCGACAGATTTTGTCTTATTGTTTTTAGTTTCAGCATTGCTATTTTCAGCAGTTTCTGCCGAAGCAAACATCGGAAACAAGGAAACCAATGAGAAAAAAACAAGCGCAAGAAGTTTATTCATAATTTAAAATGATTCGGACAAAATTCAAGACTAAATACTGCCGTAATATCAACATAGGGCTATGAGATAAATGGCCTATTTTGAAAAAATCACGGATACTATCAAAAAGAAAGAGAATATCCGTGATTCATAAAAACTAAAAGCCTGTTTATCTGTTTAAGATAAACGAATAACAGGCTTGAGGCTTATTTTTCTGACTGGGCTATTGCAACGCCTGCGCTGCAGCCCAGGCGGTTCGCTCCGGCTTTAACCATAGCTGCCGCAGCTGCCGCATCGCGTATGCCGCCGGATGCCTTTACGCCCATATCCGGGCCTACTGTTTTGCGCATTAAGGCTACATCTTCAGCTGTGGCTCCGCCTGTTCCAAAGCCAGTAGATGTTTTTACGAAATCAGCTCCAGCTTTCTTGGAAAGCTCACAGGCTTTTACTTTCTCTTCATCCGTAAGATAGCAGGTTTCTATTATAACCTTTAGCAGCTTACCGGCTGAAGCATCGCGCACAGCTTTAATGTCATTGTAAACAAGTTCCGTATCTCCAGCCTTCATTGCGCCGACATTTATTACCATGTCCACTTCATCAGCCCCATTGGCAATAGCATCTGTGGCTTCAAAAGCCTTCACGACAGATGTGTTAGCTCCCAGAGGGAAGCCTATTACAGTGCACACCTTAACTCCAGAGCCTTTAAGCTGCTCTGCGGCCAGGGAGACATTTGCAGGATTCACACAAACGGAAGCAAAATGATACTGACGAGCTTCCTCGCATAGTTTCACTATCTGCTCTTTTGTGGCAACAGCCTTTAGCAGCGTATGGTCAATCATAGGAGTAAGTTTTACATTGTTTTCCATTTTAAGCCTCTCTTGCTGATTTTAAAATTACAGAACAAATACTTTGTCGCCATTTTTGAGACAAGCGGCATTTGCTTCTTCAACGTCCACATGCATTTCAAGGGCAAATTTATCAGAAACACGTACGAGAACTTTATTGAAAACCAGTTCCCTGTCTCCGCCTTTACCGCATATAACGCTAACATCTTCTCCGTCTTTCACACCGAATTTCTCTGCGTCAGCCGGAGCAAAGTGTATATGGCGCTTGGCAATTATAGCGCCGTCTGCGGTTTCAACAGTGCCTTTAGGGCCTATTATCTTGAAGCCTGGTGTATTTTCCACTTTGCCGGAATCGCGTATGGGGCATTCAAGGCCAAGCTTGCGGGCATCAGCTTTGGAAAGCTCCAGCTGCGTGTGGCTTCTGTAAGGGCCAAGCATCCTTACAGCTTTCATAATGCCGCGAGGCCCTTCAATGTCTACCACTTCCTCGCATGCGAACTGGCCCGGCTGGCCTACAGCCTTCTTAAGAGTAGGCTCTGCGGCTTCGCCGAAAAGGATTTTGAAATGTTCCTTAGTGAGATGTATGTGTTTGTTGGAAACGCCCACAACTATGGGCAGTTCTGATCTGTTATTTGTGTTTGCCATTATAAAAACCTCTTTAGATTTTCTGAAAATGAATTACGCGGGTGAATTTATCAGCTTTAAGGCTTTCCCCGCCGACAAGAGCACCATCAATATCAAGCTGAGCCATTAGCTCATCAACATTAGAAGCTTTCACGCTGCCGCCGTAAAGTATGCGCACTGCGTCGGCAAAAGCCTTGCCGTATTTCTTCTCCATGTGTGAGCGTATGAAAACATGCGTTGATTCAGCCACATCAGGTGTTGCTGTCTTGCCAGTGCCGATGGCCCATACAGGCTCATAGGCTATAATTACCTTTGAGGCCTCTTCAGCAGATATGCCTTCAAAATCTCCGTCCAGCTGGCTGGCCAAAACATTATTTGTTTTACCGCTTTCGCGGTCTTCAAGCATCTCGCCTATGCAGAGTATCGGGATTATTCCGTCCTTTATGGCAGTTTTCATTTTTTTGTTTATGACAGCATCTGTCTCAAGGAAAATATGGCGGCGTTCACTGTGGCCCAGGATTGCATGCGTGCAACCGGCATCCTTAATCTGTGCAGGCGAAACAGCGCCAGTGAAAGCGCCTTTTTCTTCCCAAGCCATATCCTGAGAGGCGAGCAGTATAGGAGACCCTTTTATGGCTTCATGCACGCAGTGCAAGTTAGTGAACGAAGGAGCCAGAAGGACTTCGTGCTTAAGCTCAGGGCTCAAATTCTTTTTAAGAGCTGCAGCAAGTTCGGCAGCTTCCCCGGAAACCAGATTCATTTTCCAATTGCCGGCAATCATTGGTATTCTTTTTGATGATGACATTTTTCAGCTCCTGCTAAACAAATTAAATTCTTTAATTTAATTATACAATATTAAGCAAAACAGCAATCCTCAATAAAAAAGAACGCCAATAGCTATTGGCGTTCTTTTTCTTTCAGCGGCAATAATGCGCGCGAATTTAAGCCATGCGTTTCTTAATGGCTGCGGCAAGGCGCTTTATTCCTTCATCAATTTCCTCAGGAGTAGCGAAAGAGAAATTAAGGCGCATAGTGTTCTGCCCGCTGCCATCACAATGGAAAGCGGAGCCTATCACATAAGCCACATGGTCCTTGTTAACCGCATCCTCAAACATCTCATCCGCGCTTATTTTTTCCGGCAGGCGAACCCAAAGGAAAAGACCTCCTTCAGGCTTCGTCCAAGAAACGCCTTCGGGCATATATTTGTCAAGGGCGACAAGCATTGCGTCTTTCTTCACTTTATAGCCAGAGTTCACTACTTTCAGATGCTCATCTATATATCCGCTCTCTAAAAATTCTGTTGCTATGAGCTGGCTTAGGCTTGAAGTGCAGAGATCAAGGGACTGCTTAAGTATTTCCAGCTTGCGTATGATATCAGGATGGGCAAGTATCACTCCCAAGCGCAGGCCGGGGGCAAAAATCTTGCTGAATGTGTATAGAGATATGATATTATTGGTGCCAAGAGTTTCCTTATCTATCCGGTATAGAGTCCTGGGAGCCGTTCCCTCAAAACGTATCTGCCTGTAGGGCAGGTCTTCCACTATGACAAGATCATATTTTTTAGAAAGCTCTACAAGCTTAATGCGTTTTTCCTCTTTAAGAGTTATTCCGCATGGATTGTGGAAATCTGTTATAAGATACAGGAATTTATAATGCTCGTCCAGCTTTTTAAGGATGAGCAGCTGTTTTTCCAAATCTTCCACGGAAATTCCGTCGTCATCCATGTTAACTCCGACAAACTCCGCGCCATATGAGCGGAAAACCTGAAGAGCGCCCATGTAGCTGGGCTTTTCCACGAGGACAGGATCAGAAGCGTCTATGAAAAGTCTTCCGACCATGTCAAGGGACTGCTGCGAAGCAGTAGTGATTATAAGGTTTTCAGGCGAAGCGTCTATATTTTCATATTTCTTAAGATATTTTATAAAAGCGTTCTTAAGCTCCGGCAGGCCTGCGGTAGGACCATACTGCAATGCCGTGCTGCCATAGCGGTCTATTACTTTAGCAGCAGCCTCCCGCACAAAATCATATGGGAAACATTTAGGATCGGGCAGGCCTCCGGCAAAAGAAATGATGCCGGGCTTATTAGTTATTTTCAGAAGCTCACGTATAACTGATGCTTTAGTGCGTCTGGGGGTTACTGACAGGTGCTTAACCAAATCAATCATTCTTTGCTCCTCCTTAGTTTTGAAACAGCCGCAAGCTTGAAAACATGCTTTTCCTGCATATATGCCGGTTAACTCGGCAAGCTGTTTAAGCAGGCGCAATGGCTGTTCCTATATACAATTTACTCAATTAAAATTAAAGTTTCAAGACTTTTAATTTTTCAGGCACAGGAATTAATAATGCTTTTCTTTTCATATTTGAGCAAACAATGCAATTGTCATTTTGCGCAGGCAATTCAGAAGCCCGGTATTTTAGGCATAAATAAATTCCAGATAAAAATCTTTACAATATGAAGCTAATTCCAGCAACAGTATTGAACGAATAAATTTTATAGCAATTCTCTCCCCCAGAGGCATCCCAGTCAAAATCCTCACGAATGATTAAAGCCTCAACGGAAGATTCCGCAAAAACATGAACCGAATTGCTTATTTTCCACCTTGCGCCAACGGGAAGCCTGAAAGTTACCCCGTCGTATTCATCCTTTTTATCTATAGTCTTATTATAATACATGTGCTCATACCCCTTTACATGAGGAAGATCAACATAAGTCATGCTCATTCCAAACCCTAAGCCCGCATAAGCATCAATAAAAGAAGACTTAATAAAACGGTAAAGCAAATCAAAACTTAACTCAACTATGGAAATTTGCGCATATCCTGCAGGAAGCCGCAGGGAAGGATAATTCTCTAAATTAGAGCCGACATGCTTGGCATGCTGAGCCTTAGTCTGATATTTAGCATACCTTATGCCAATGTCTAAGCCATATTTATCTTCAAAGAAGCCCGTGCGAAAACCAATAGGGCCAACGGCTGAAGTTTCTAATCCCCGAAACTCAAATTTGCTTGCATATCCGCTCAGACCGAGATTAAAATCCCCTAAGTTTATTTGCCCCATATCACTGGAAAAAGACATATTCAATGAACTTTGATTTGCCAGTCCATAATATATTTCAAAAAAGGAATAGTTCAATGTATTTTTATTTGCTTTATCTGCATCCTCAAACAAACATACGCTGCCTGTATCCGCAGAACTATCGGCGGTTCCTGCGCATAATTTAGCAGCTTCGCTGCCATTTTTATTCTGTTCAGATGCCGCAGGCAAGAATAGAGAATCTCCGGCTGTTTCTTCCAAAATTCCAGCTAATCCTTCCCTTTTCTCTTTATTGTCGCAGTCACTGAAAGGAATTTCCTCAAGAATTGAAGCGATAATTTTCCTTTCGCTCGTATTTATAAGATTTGCCTTTATTTCAGCATTTCCGTTTTTCAATGCAATAATTTTGCCAGTTATGGCAAGGCTGGCATTAAGCCGCTCCATGAGCTGCAACGCATAATTTTTTTCAGAATCCCGGTTTTCTTTCAGCCATATTTCTTCGGAACGCAATTCATCTTCACTGACAATTTCATAATAAGCATTTTTTGACAGCGCAATATGCAGCTTATGGGCTGCTTCCGCCCCGGAAACTTCTGGCAGGCCTTCAGGCACATCAAACGGTATTATTGCAAGCCGGGCCCCCTTAAGCTCTTGACCAGCCGCAGCTAACTTTGAAGCTAGAGATTCATAGCTGCCTGCCATTGCTGCAGTTGGCAGAAATAAAATGAAAATAAAAAAAAAATTTACGCATTATAAATTTATTTGTATAAATCTTTAATTCTCCGCTTTATTTTTTAGATAAAATATTCATCTGTTATCCATGCCTGTCCCAATAAAAGAGGCCGCACAAAACGGCCTCTTTTATCTGAATCAGATTTTTTTCTCAGAACACAAAGCCTATGCCGGCTATGGTCTGGAAACCCCAAAGATAATAGGTGTCATCCTCATCCACTATATTTCTGCTAAATCCGCCCATGGTCATAGAAGCTTCAAAAGATGCTTCGGTAAGCAGATGCACTGAATCAGAAAGTTTCCATCGCGCGCCTACCGGTATGCGGAAAGACATTCCAAAGCCTGTTTCCTTAACCGGGGGCTGTTTAACTGAAAATCCTGTATATCCTTTCACATAAGGCAGCTCTACATGGGTAAGATTCATGCCAAGGCCAATGCCTGCGTATATATCAGCAAAGGAGGAATTAACAAAGCGGAACAGCAAGTCGCCATTCATTTCATAAACATCAACCATGGCATATTTTTTTGGCAACGGGGCTTTAGAATAATTCACAAGATTTGTTTCGCCGTTTTGAGCTTTTGTCTCATAACTGGCATATCTGAATCCCAAGTCAAATCCCACGACATCCTGGAACATTCCAAATCGGAATCCTATTGGGCCTTTTGAATCAGTCTCCAGGTCATTAAGCTCAAAACTGGAAGCATAAGTATCTCTGTCTATAAAATCCTTAACGTAAAGATATCCGCTTTGAGGCTTGAATTCCATACTTAGATTTTGGGAATTTGAAAGACCGTAAAATATATCAAAGAAAGCATAGTCAGAGCGCTTTTTGTTTAAATCCCGTCCATAATCATAAGCTGAAGATGAGGAATATGATTGACTGGCAGAACCGGCAGAGGCATTTTCAGTTGAAGCAAAACTATATCCAGCGGCAGGAGCAGGCACCATATTCTGTTCTTGGGCAGGAACATGCTCCGCTCCGCCAGAAGAGGCAATGGAAGCCCATTCATTTGGAATTTCATCTGAAATTGTTGAAATAGTCTTTTTATCAAAAGGGTTTATTAGCCTGACCTTCAATTCGGCGGCAGAATCGCTCTTTCTGTTAATTTCTCCAGTGACAGCAAGCTTGGCATTAAGCCTTTCCATTAGCTGCAAGGCATAATTTTTGTTAGAATCCCCATTCTCCTTCAGCCAGGCATCAGCTTTTTCAAATTCCGGCTTTGTAATCACATCATAATAAATTTCCTGGGTAAGCTTTATCTGAAGCTTATGGGCAGCAGATTCCCCCGCATATCCTGGAAGACCAGAACCAGTCTTGAAAGGAATAATTACAAGCTTCTCGCCTTTAAGCCCCGCTCCCGAATTCACTAATGACGATGCGATGCTTTCATAGCTTCCGGCATAGGAAAGCTGAAAAAAACAGAACATTGAAACAAAAAATAAAATGATTTTTTTCATAATAGTATTTTATATAATTATCGTCTCTGGGACTAGCAGGGAATATAGATAAATAAGAGGCCCTTTATTAAGCAAAACATTAGCTTTAATAGCTGGCATGACTATGAAGGCATGCCAGCTATTTCCTTATATTCTCTTAAGAAACGGGCTAATAAGCAAGAAACTATTCCTTAGGAGTTTCTTTTGCGGCAGGGTCCTCGTATGAGTACCAGTCAGCTTTTTCTTCTTTACAGTTTTCTCCGCAACAGTCAGTTTTTTCTTCTTTAACTTCGGCTTCTTCAGCTGAAACTTTGCTGCCTTCTCTCTTTGCGCGCCATTCTGCTTCCTGACGCTTAATCTCTTTAAGCAGCTCTTCTTTGCGCCGTCTTATTTCTTCTTCAAGCTCATCAATTTTCTGCTGTGCCTTGTCTTTGCCTTCAGACATCCAGTCGCCTAATTTTTCACGAGTCTGTTTGCCGGAAGAAGGAGCAAGAAGCAGAGCAACTATGCCGCCGATTATAGTGCCTGCCAAGAAAGTTCCTACTATTTCCCCAGAAGAATTTTCTGCCATGATTGCCTCCAATATAAAATATTTTTATAAAGCGTATCCTTAAATAAGTTTACTCTTTACTGCTCTTTTTGTCAATGCCGGCTTTATCCCTGATAATTTTTGCCAGACTGCGCTGATGCTGTTTTAATTTTTGATGCGCCCCATGAAAACAGGCACGAAAGGGAGAAAGTTATTGCCGTTCCTATAACAATTATCCAGCTCCAGCCCAGCTTAGCTATGCCTTTTTCGGAAAGCCAAAGTATTATAGCGGAAGACAAGGCGCTTATAAGCATTGAAGCCACATTCAGTTTATTGCCGCGCATTTTTGTAAGCAGGCCAAATAGGAAAACTCCAAGCAGGGAACCTGCTGTAACGCCATTGATCTTAAAGGCAAGCCAAAACATCCTTCCGGAACCGGATGCACAAAGCCATGCTATAACCGCCAGCAGAATGCCAAAAGACAAAACGCTTATGCGGGATGCCAGCAAATAATGCTTTTCATCAGCATTTTTCTTTATTATAGGGCGATAAATATCAGTTATAAACGAAGAGGAAAGGGAGCTTAGCGGAGAATCTATGCTGGCAAGCACAATGGCTGAAAGAACAAGTCCTTTCAGCCCCGCAGGGAGAACATATATAGTGAAATGCGACAAAATCTTATCAGCATTATCAGGCTGCGGCAGCCCGGGATTCTGCTGATAGAAAACATAGAGAAGCGTTCCTACAAGCAGATACAGAGCCGTAAGAGGCACGCTGGCCGCAATGGTAAGTATTAGCGTTTTCTGGCTTTCCTTACGCGTTTCAAGCGTAAGGAGGCGCTGCATCATTTCCTGATCAGTGCCAAAAGAAGCCATTGAGCCGAAAATGCCATTCAGAATCGCGCTCCAGAACACATTGGGATTTGCCGGATCCCAGGCGAAATTAAACATTGAAAGCTTGCCTGCTTCATGGGCAACGGAATAAGCCCCGGATATTCCGCCGTCAACATTGCACAGTATATATGCGCATACTCCAAAGCCTGCGGCATAAAACATAACAGTTTCAAAAGTGCCTGTCCAAAGCACAGCCTTTATTCCCCCAAAGCCTATAAAGAGAATGGCTGCCACAGTAAATCCGGCCAGCGTAGCCATTAATGGCCAGCCCATTATTACCGAAACTGCCAGCGCTGCGGCATAAAGCCTTACTCCGGAAGCGAACAGTCTGGTTATGAAAAAGAAAATTGAGCCGCAATACTGAGTCTCAACTCCGAAACGGTGTTTTAGAAATTCATAAATTGTAGTACAGCTGAACTTATAAAATGCTGGTATAAACAGAAAAGCAATTATAACCCTAGCTATGGCAGAACCTATAAAAAACTGCATATACTGCAGATTTTCAGTGAATCCTACAGGTGGTATTCCCACTATGGTCATGGCGCTTATTTCCGTGGCTACGAATGACAATGTGCCTACCCATACCGGTGTCTTGCGTTTTCCGAGGAAGTAGTCGTGCGTGTCCTCCTCGTCCTTGCCCTTGTACCAGGCAACAAAGGCCAGGAAAAGCAAGGATGCCGCAAGTATCAAATAATCCCAGCCGCCCAGGCCGGTTATTTTCTGCACTGATGACAATGTTTCCATAATGATATGCTCCCAGATTTCTGCGTTTTCCTGATTTTGCTATGCCGTCGGTTTTTCCAATTTGCCCATAAAAAATATCAATCCTGTTTTTGCATCCCTGATAAGGAATATGAACGGTTTGTCCGCGCGGAAAACTTCCGGCCGCTGCCTCACAGCTGCTGATCTGAACGCCATTACAACAGCGGTAGCGGCTGCCGCTTCCGTGCCTTCTTCGGAAACATCTATAAATGCTTTCTGTATGGCATATCCTATTTTTAAATCATTATTGCCGGTCATGCCTGAAAAATCTGCATTATCTGAAAAGGCAAGCGGCATTCCCATTGATTTAAGGCTGGAATCAAGCTCATGCGAAACCGCAAATTTGAACCTGGGCAGATAAAGCTCTACTTCAGTTCTTGTCATTTTCCTTCTCATTTCGTTTATGTATTCCGAAGAAATATTGTTTTCAATATCTGCGAAGGCCTCTTTATCTTTCGGCAGTATTATCATCATTTCCAGCCAGCCGCCTGACAAATCTTCTCCTTTCCTGTAAGGCATGGCCAGAAACTGTCCCTCCTCTGTCTCTGCATATTGCAGGCGGACAGCTTTCCTGTGCTGCATAAACATTGTTTTAACTTTCTTTCCTGAATTAAGGGTAAAATTTTCCTTGGACGTATTTTTTTTATCAAAAGCCTTCTGCCATGTTCCCTTGAAATAAACAGCATTGACCAGAACAAGCCTTGTAAGAGGGTCTACAGAGCCTTTGGCAAGAAGTTCCTTTATTATGCCGTTTGTTTTATCAGAAGCCCAGGAATTTATCTTTTTCCTTGCGCCTTCAGCATCCATTACGAAATCAGCATTTTCAGCTGCGGCATTATAATGTTTTTTCAGGGCAGAAACATATTCAGGCAGAAATGTGTAATTATTATGCGCCCAAAATGAATTTGCATCGGAAAATTCAGAACCTTCTGCAGCCTGCGCTGCGGCTTCTGCCATTGACTGCATTTCAAGCCGCATTTCCGCATTTTCAGACGGAAAGAAAAAAACCTTATCCATTTCTTCTGCCGTTTTTCCTTTTGCGCCTTCACGGGCCATGGCAAAAGCAGACCTCATGCTATACGGAGAGAAAAAGAAATTTTCCTCTTTCCCTGCAGCTTTCTGCTTATAAAAGCTGAAAGCAATTTCATTTGCTCTCATTGCCATTTCCATAATTTTACCCTCTTGATTTTCTTTTTGTTTTTCATTGACGGCTGTACTGCTTTCTGCCCCATATACAGCAAACGCAGCAGAAAACATAAAAAAAGCGGATAGGATTATTGTTATTGTCTTCATAAAAGTTATCTTTATTAAATGCTGCCAGACAGATGAAACTGAAAATTCCTCACTTTAAAAATGTCGGGTCGATGCCTCCTGGCCTGGCTTTGCCGGTTATTATGGCGGCAGCCTGCTGCTGGAACTGTGGCAGCTTGCCATAGGCGCATACGGAGACTTGCGGTGCAGGCTCTATGCCTTGCAGTGCAAAAGGACTGCCGAATGAGACCATGTAAACACGTTTGAATTCAGGGAATGCCTCTGCCAGCTCCGCTTTCTGTTCCGTGGAGAGGTTTATCTTTCCGCTGAATGCCTGCGGGCCTGTGAAAGCGGCGGCAACAAGGTATTCTATTGCCCCGCTGTCAATTTCCCGCAGTTCTCCGGATTTTACCTTTTCATACGGCACTAATCTTATGCCGCAATTCTCTAATGCGCTGGTGAACGCGCGGCCTTCGCGATTTTCCCATGTTCTGCCCGGCTCAACATATGCGGCACAGGAACCTCTGGAAAGATGATCCAGGCCGCTTGTCACTGCAACACTTTGTGCAGCAATCCTTGCATTAAACTCCCCGGCGGGAATTAAGCAATTGCTTCTGCGAGTGTTTTTTGCGGCCTGCTTTATTTTTCCGGAATGTTCTATCAGCTGCTTCTGCCTTTGCAGGGCCCCGCTTATGCGTTCTTCCGTTATAACGCCGTCTTTCAATCCTTTCTCAAGGGCATTTATAAGTGTGAAAGGGTCTGCCGGATAAAGAAGAATGTCCGCCCCGGCGTCAAGAGCCATTATGCCTGGTTCGCCCCATCTGTTAAGAGCGTGCATATTGAGGGCATCCGTGATTACTGTTTTGTCAAAGCCCATTTCCCTGCGGATTATGCCTGTAATAACTTTTTTTGACAGCGAAGCCGGATAATCAGCATCAAGCGGCTTTGCCAGCAGATGTCCGGCCATTATGCTGTCGGCGTACGGCAGGACATTAATGAACGGGTACATATCAGTTTCCCGTATCAGTTCCTCATCTGCGTCAAGTTCAGGCAGCGCAAGGTGTGAATCCGTGTTTGTGCGCCCATGTCCGGGGAAATGCTTTAATGAATTTAACGCTCCGCCGTCTGTAAGGCCTTTGCAGTATGCTTCTGCCAGCCTGGACACCCTTTCCGGGTCTGAACCGAATGAGCGCAGGCTTACTATGGGATTATCCGCATTCACGGCCAAATCCAGCACAGGGGCAAATACCCAGTCTGCGCCGAGGGAGACAGTTTCCTGTGCGGTGACAAGGCCCTTGTTGTAGGCGAAATTTTCCGCCTCCTCTATGCCTGCGACAGCACCTACCGCCATATTGGACGGCAGCTCTGTCATGCCCTGCACGCGCCGCCCGACGCCCTCCTCGTAATCTGCGGCGATTAAAAGAGGGTGGTCTGCGGCATCTTTAAGCGTTTTTGCCGCATGGCGGACCTCTTCCGCAGTGCCGCCGTAAAAGCAGAATCCGCCAACCCCGGCCCTTACCAGTTCCAGACCCTGCTCAATGGACGTTTTGCCAAAGCGGAACTCCGGGTAAATAAGCCTGGCCAGGTCTTTAGAGTTCACTTATTATTTTCCTTTTCTTTTTTCTTTATTTCCGCCCAGAGATTCAGCACGGCTTCCGGGTCTTTAGCTTCAGCATTGCCGAAAATATGCGGATGGCGGCGAACCATCTTTGCATTTATTCCCCTGATGACGTCTTCCATTGTGAAATGCCCCTCTAGACGGGCCATTTCACAATGGAAAGCAATTTGCAGCAGGCAGTCCCCAAGTTCTTCCTTAAGATTTTCCCAATCTTTTTTTTCAACAGCATGCGCGGCCTCTTCTGTTTCTTCACGCATATATTTCATAAGAGTCTCATGCGTCTGCTTTCTGTCCCAGGGGCAGCCTTGCGGCGAAAGGAGTATTTTCATTATTTCCTCCAGCGCAGGCAAATCTCCGCGGGAAGCCAGTTCCCTGCCTTTTGACACTAAGCTCTCCCTGCTTAAGGCCGACATCATCTTATTCTGTTTCTTATTGTCTTTTTGCTCTTCCATACTTAGAAAGTATATAATTTTAATGTTTATTTATCTACATTTCTTAAAATGTTAGAATAAATAATAAATGGCATTTGCCTTTGCTTTGAGGAGCGGAATTTTATAAGCCGTATGTTTGAAATGCAGGAAAACGAAAGAAAAGACATTATCTCTTTCCCCGTATTAGACAAGGGGTTTGTTAAGCTCGTGGATTTCATGGGAGGAGACCAGCGCGCCACAGATTCTGCGCGAGTCTCTTTCGGAGGCAGCTCCAAAGGCGAGGAGAGAGACAGGAAACTGATAAAATATCTTCTTAAAAACGGGCATCTGAGCCCTTTTGAGCACACGGTTTTTCAGTTTCATATAAAATGCCCGCTCTTTGTGGCGCGCCAGTGGATGAGGCATCGCATTGCTTCTTATAATGAAATTTCAGCAAGATACACCGAAGTCAAAGAAGAATTCTACATACCTGAAGCATTCCGCATTCAAGATCTGGTAAACAGGCAAGGCTCAATAGAGACAAAAGATTTAGATCAGGAAATGCTGCTTAAAATATACAAAGAAAGCATTAACGCTTCCTATTCGGCATATAAAAAACTGCTAGAAGCAGGCGTTGCCAGAGAAATGGCACGCGCGGTACTGCCAGTATCACAGTACACGCAGTTCCACTGGACCATAAATGCCCGCAGCCTGCTTAATTATATAAACCTGCGCTCGGACTCTCATGCCCAATATGAAATACGCTGTTATGCAAATGTCATAAAAGAAATTTTCCGCAAGAAAATGCCATGGACCGCAGCAGCATTGCTTGAAATAAGCGAGGAAAAGAAATAAGATGAAAAGACTTATCGCATTCTTTCTGTTCTTATGTTCCGCAATTCTTACATATCCGTCTTGCTTAAAGGCGCAAGACACAGACCGGCCATGGGTATACAAAGACATGAGCAGGCAGCTGGAAATGCAGGATACTTCGGCAGACATACGTGCCGGAGACCTTATACTGCTTTCTAAAATATCGGCCATAAGCACTACGCAAAGCAGCTATGATGTTTATGCCCCGTTTGACGGCCGCATAGAAGAAATACACGTAGAGCTTTTTGACACAGTGGATCCCACTTCCATATTAGCCACGGAACTCACAACCGAACTGGCTGCTATGGTAGACGCAACTCCGGAAACCAGCAAAAATCAGACGCGCAGGAGATGGCAGGATGTTTTTAAGCCATACTACATAAAACCGGAAGAAAAGGGCATCATAACAAAAATACATGTGCCGCCAAATACAACAGTATATGCGGGAGACAGGCTTTTTACTGTTTCAAGAAAAGTCCTGCTGATAGGAAAAAACACTGAGCCAATTTATAATCCTCTGCTAAAAGGCATGACGGCAGAAGTAGAGCATTTCCGCACCGGAGATGCCTTTTCCGCAAAACTTACCCGTTTCATTCCAATAAAAGACAAGCCTTATTTTTACCGCTTATGGCTTGAAGTGCTTGACATAAAAAAAGGAATGGCCATAGGCGAACAGTTTGACGGCAATCTTACAGTAGCTAAAAGCCTTGGCACTAGAATTATTAATAGAAAAAATCTCATTAGGCATAACGGGAAAAAATATGTGCTTATGGAAGTTGAAACAGGGCTTGAAACAGAGAATGAGATTGAGCTTATACGTCCTATAACAAAAGTGCTTAACTGGAAATACATAGAAGGAGGCCAGCTGCTACAGGAAACAGAAGAGGAAAAAGCGATACAAAAAGAAGCGCCGCAGCCTGTAAAAAAATCCTCAGCGGCAAAAAATCCTTCCGGAACGCCTACCGTAATTATGGGCGATGGCAGCAAACAGACCGCTAAAAAAAGGCCTTTAAAAACGAAAGCCGCTAAGAAAAAAACAGCAGCAAAAAAACGCAAGAATCAGCCCAGAAAAAAATCTGCTCCCAAAAAAGCCCCGGCAATTCCTAATGCGGCAGCAAGCGATATATCATTTGTAGGCGTTGACGGAAGCACTGCCGATCAAGTAGTGCAGGAGAAATCCGCCCCTGAACGCACTCCGGAAGCAAAAGCCCAGGCCGGCTTAGACTCAGCAGCGCCAAGCGGGCAAGGAACTGAAGCTCCGGCAACACAGCCTCAAGCTTCAGATCCGTCTGCAAATGACAAGCCGCTTGACGTGAAAGTTGAAGGGGAATCAGATTCAAAGGTATACACATCTCCTAATGATGCTGTGTCAAATGACTTCCTTGAAGGTGAGGAATAATGCCAGAAAACAAAGCGACTCTTTTTTCCTCTTTTTCCTTTTTACGCATGCAGCCTGAGTTCAAGAGACTCAGTCCCAATGAGCAGATGACTGCTAAAAGAGAATTTGAGGATATGCTGGCTTCACATCAGGAAAGAATTTTTTTGCGGACTTATATGACCGCAGGGCTCAATGCCGAATCTGACATAATGATTTGGCGCATGTGCCGCCGGGTCAGCAGGCTTCAGGAACTATCGTCAAGCCTTATGAAAACAGGTATGGGGAAATGGCTTATTCCGGCAAAGGAATATTTAGGAATATTCTCATTCAAAACAGCTGGCCCGGAGGAACAGGCGGAAAAAGAAGCAAATGAAAAATTTGGACGATTTCCTTATATGAGTCTTCACGCTGTTAAGAAAAATGACAAATGGCATTTTCTTAAAGAAGAAGAACGGAATAATGTATGCGCGGAAAGACAGAATGTTTTAAACAAATACAAAAATGTAAATGAGAATGTATTTCTGTCATACGGCTTAGGCCAGCAGGATTTTATAATTCAGCGCGAAGCCGAAGCAGCAATAGATCTGGAAGCCATAACATACGATCTGCGGCAGCTTAAAAACAATGAATATACTATATCAGACAATCCTTATTTCTTCTGCATCGGCAGGGGACTTGCAGAAATACTAGACCATTTGGCTTAGTTTAGTTATAATTATTAGCGACAGGAGGAACTTATGAAAGTAATGGGCGTAATAATGGCAGGCGGCAAAGGCGAACGGCTTTATCCTTTAACAAAAGAGCGTTCAAAACCGGCAGTGCCTTTCGGCGGAAAATACCGCATAATAGATTTCGTGCTTTCCAATTTTATCAATTCAGGCATTTTTTCAACTTATGTGCTGGTGCAATATATGTCCCAGTCATTAATAGAATATCTGCATTCCACATGGAATTTGGGAGGAATGACAAGGGAACATTTCATAACAGTGGTTCCTCCGCAGATGCGCCTTGGCGAAATGTGGTACCGCGGCACCGCAGACTCTGTTAAACAGAATCTTAACCTTATCAGCGATTACAAGCCTGATTTAGTGGCAATTTTCGGCGCTGACCATATTTACAGAATGGACATAAAACAGATGATTGATGCGCACCTGGCCAGCAAGGCAGATGTTACAGTAGCCGCATTGCGCGTACCGCTTAAAGAAGGCTCACGATTCGGCACGATGGTGATAAACAATGACAATGTGATCACTGCTTTTGAAGAAAAACCTAAAAATCCAAAGCCAATGCCGAATGATCCTAATTCCGTGCTGGCTTCAATGGGAAATTATATTTTCAATTATGAAACGCTTGTGAAAGTGCTTCACGGCGGAAATGAGAACGGCGCGCTTGACTTCGGAAAGAACATATTGCCGAACATACTGAAACAGTACAAAGTATGCGCTTATAATTTCTCAGACCAGAAACTTCCCGGCGCTAAAGATTATGAAGAACAGAATTACTGGCGCGATGTAGGCACTATAAAAGCTTTCTGGCAAACCCACATGGACCTGCTTGGCGCAAAACCAAAGCTGGACTTAAACAATAAGCTATGGCCGATACAGAATTCCAGGCATAATTCAGCTCCGTCTAAAATTATAGAATCTAATCTGCAAGACTGCATGATTTCAGACGGCTGCTCCATAACGCAGTCTTCACTCAAGCGCTGCATACTCGGCAATGACGTAATAATTCATGAGCATTGCCAGCTGGAAGACTGCATCATAATGGATGCATGCGAAATAAAGGCCGGAACGCGAATGAAGAAAGTTATAATGGACCGCTTCAATACCATTGCGGCAAAATCCGTTATAGGCTATAATGCCGAAGAAGATGCGCAGCATTATTATATTGACCCGGACGGAATAATCGTTATGCCGCGCGGCATTTCCAAATGGCAGTAAAGATATTTTTCACAGGAAAAATTCCGGCAGAGGCTGGCGAAAGCCTGCCCCTGCTGGAAGAAGCGGCTGAAGCGGCTCTCGGCGCAAAATTCCGCAATGGAACTGTAAACATAATTTATACAGGAAATGCGGGAATACAGAAAATAAACAAGCAGTTCCTTAACCGAGACCGAATAACTGACGTTATTGCCTTCAATTATCCCCCTGTGCCTATAAAAGACGAAAGCATAATCCTCGGAGAAATTTATGTCTGTCTGCCGCAGGCAAAAAAACAAGCCAAGATGATGGGGCATTCCTGGCTAACGGAAATACTCACTCTTACCGTTCACGGTTCCCTTCATGTCGCTGGGATGGACGATTCCACGCAAGAACTGCGGGATAAGATGAATAGAAAAACCACTAGAATATTAAAAAAAATATCTCCTAACAATATTCCAAACTGGTAAATAAATAGCAACAGACGCCTAAGCTCGCAAACACAAAGAAAAATCAGCTCAATCGGCAATATTCTTTAACAGAGCTTTGTTATATTTGAAAGCAATGACATTTATTCCTCGGGCATAACTAATTCTTTATATTTCTCCATTATTTTCATAAAACCAGCAGAATTGCCAAGTTTATTATAAGAATATGCCGCGCATACTGCCTCAGATTCACCTATAGCGTCAGGATCTAATGCCTCCGACTGCTCAAAGCATTTCACAGCTTTCATGTATTCGCCTGTTTTAGCATATTTGCATGAAAGATTCGCATACCCGGCCGCTTCAGCAAATCTCATATTTGAAGGGGAAGGAAGAAATATCATCGCAAAGAAAGGCAGAGAAAACATTAGAGCAGGCAATATTTTGCCTGCATCGGCAAGAAATTTCACATAAAGCCTGTTAATTGCGTATGCCGCCGCCGGAATAAGGAAAACCAAAGCCGGCATCCTATAGCGGTCTGTAATGAGGAATGGCAACAGAGACAGCATATAAGGCCAGAACAATGCCGGCAATATGCCTCCCCGCCGCTTCAGCCCTGTAAGAAACAGGCCAAAAACGCCTAAAGAAGCCGTAAAACCATATCCGAACAGAGGCAAAGAGGCAACCGTGGGAAAATGTCTCCTTATGAATGAAATATCATAATTATCAGGGATTTCATATTTATTCCAAAAGAGGTAAAGCTTGCCTAAAGTAAGCCAAAAGAAACGCCTCGGATTTTCACGCACATGCTTAAGGCCTTCCTTAAGCCAAAAAGCCGAAACTTCCGAAGGCTTCAGCTTGCGGCCTGTTTCAGCTTCCGCTATGTCATAAATCTGCTGCTGTTCTTTCTCAGGATCAGAATTTATCCAAGGCGGATAAGTTGTGGTTCCATCAGCATAAGGATTTGAGCCTAAATAAAATACGAAGCCTCCGGCATAATTGAACAGAATGAAATCATAAGACGCCATATAATTATGCAAGACTGAAGGCAGCAGGAACAATGCCAGGCCCAGCAATGCGGGAAGAATCTTTTTCTTTAAAAAATCTTTAATAATTAAAGCATGCTCTTTAATGCCTTTAAAGCCAGCACTGAATGCCGAAGGACATTTTCTCATAATAAGCCACAATGCGGCAAAGGCGAAAAGGACCGTAATGTTTGGCCTTGAAAGAGATGCCGCTCCTAGAGCTGCCCCCCAGCCAAATGACAGCAGCCAGCTGCCGCTCCTGATTGATTTCAGAAAAAGAAAAAGAAAAGAAGAAACACAAAACACAACCAGAGTCTCTTTAAGCAGCAGACCGGAATTTAAAATAAAAGGGGCATAAAAGACCGCAATAAGACCGCTAATCAGGGAAACACGCCTGTTAAACATAAGCCGCGCTGCCTTCAATATAAAAAGGCATGAAAAAGAATCAGCTATAGCCTGAGCAATATATACAGGCCAGTAATGATGACCGAAAATCTTATAGAACAGAGCAAGAACATAAGGATACAGCGGAGACTGATAAAAAGCCGTATGTCTTATTATTGCCCCGCCTGCTATATCCATGGCCCATCTGTCATGAACCCATGCATCAGCATTAAAAGAAGAGAAATAAGGCGTGCCTGACCATTGCCAAAGGAATACAAGGCGAAAAATAAGAGCGAGGAAGAATATGGCATAGCCTTCGTCAATGGAAAAAATAAATTCAGAAACTTTCTTAAAAATATTATTCATTATTAATGAAATATTAGCATAAAACAAAGTTCTCATTCTTTATGTTTTGTATAATTTGATTAATGAAAAAGCTTCTGCTTACAAAAAAAATCCACACAATGACTGTTTGGAACAAAATAACATCTTTCGCAAAAGAAAAAAAGCTTTTTGCCGAGAAAGATTATATTCTTTTGGCAGTATCCGGCGGTCCTGATTCCGTTGCCATGCTAGATTATTTCGCAAGAAATGCCAAAAAGAGAAAACTTCATCTTTTCATAGCACATGTAAATCATCATCTTAGGGGCAAAGAAGCAGAAGCGGATGCAAATTTCGTAAAAAAATTAGGCACCTTCTATGGAATTGAAACCTCAATACTCTCAGCTGATGTAAAGAAAATAGCGGAAGAGGAAGGAAACGGCATTGAAAGCGCAGCCAGGAAAGCCAGGTATGAGCTTTTGCTGCAAGCGGCCAAAACAAATAAATGCTCAATAATAGCTACAGCTCACCATTCTGACGACAATGCCGAAACCGTGCTTCTGAACATATTGAGAGGAACAGACCCTAAAGGACTTGCAGGCATACCGCCATCAAGGGCATTAAGCCACAGAGGAAGAAAATCCATAAAGCTTATCCGGCCAATGCTTGCCGTTTCAAGAAAAGAAATAGAGCAGTACTTAAAGCTAAACAGCCTTAAATCACGCAAAGACCGCACAAATGATGACGACAGGTACACTCGCAACTGGATAAGGAAAAGGCTGCTTCCCATTCTTGAGAAAAAGCAGCCTAAAATACGAGAACATTTGGGCATTATTTCTGCCCGCATTTCAGAAATATTCAGCAGTTTATAACATGCTCATAAGCCATACGCTGTTGATTATGCCGTAAATCAGAGCAAAATACATAAATACCTGAAATAGGATTCCGGGAATAATCAAGGCAAATACGGTTTTGCTAACAGAAACATCTGAATAGGCTTTGCGGATTATATAAAGCCGCAAAATAAAAATATAAAGCATTAGCCCTAACATCAGAACGTTTCCGCATGATGCATAAAATTTAGCAGCAATGCCTATCGGCACGGCAAGAGCAAGCATTGCATTAGAACAGCCAAAGAGATAAAACACTGTTGACACCTGCCCTTTCTTACCTGAAAGGCTAAGAAAAAAATGAATAAGGCTTGTGACCAAGGCTTCCGAAAACAAAATAAGAAGCATAAGGCCTATAAAGGCAAACAATCCAGGAAATACGGAAGCTTCAAGGCGAAGATATGCAAAAAGCCCCAAAGAGCCTATGGCATACCCTGCCATGCCTGGCACAGCCAGTTCTTCAGCAGCAGAATCTTCTGCCAAAAGATTAGGCGACTGACAATATTTTGCTATAGAATTGCAGACAGACACTTTTGCCCCCTTATTTCATGTACAGGCGGTATTCAAGGCGCGGGCCGCTTTCAAAAGCCTCAGAAAGGAGTCCTCCTCCGAATTTAGAATTCATCATTGAGAAGAAATTATCAAAAGGCTCCGAAGCTCCGCTAATCACATGGGGATCTTTGCCAAGGCCTGCAAGCACTCCTGCGCGGTCTAAGGCATCCTGATAATTGCCAAGCTTATCTACCAGGCCAGCCTCTTTTGCCTGGCTGCCGGTATAAATGCGCCCGTCGGCAAGAGATCTCACTTTTTCGTCTGACATTTTTCGGCCCTCAGCCACAGCTTTTACAAACTGGCTATAGGAGTCATCAATCATGTCTTGCAGAAGTTTTCTTTCCTCAGGAGACATTTCGCGATACGGCGCGCCTATGTCTTTATATTTTCCTGATTTCACTACTTCAGACTTAAAGCCTATTTTCTTCATAAGGCCCTCATAGTTCATGCCGCTCATTATTACGCCTATGGAGCCTGTCATGGTTCCAGGGTGGGCAAAAATCTCATCGCATGCGGCCCCGATATAATACCCGCCGCTGGCGGAAACATCTCCGAAAAGAGCGACAACTGGCTTTTTATATTCCTTGCGAACAAAATTAATTGCATCATAAATTTCCTGCACAGCCGCGACAGTTCCGCCGGGCGTATTAATGTCAAGCACTATGGCCTTGATATTTTTTTTCTTTCCGGTTTTTCTGATGCGCTGGGCCAGTGCCGAGCTTCCTGTCTTTTCCCAGTCATAGGTTTTCATTGACTGTGAAATAACGCCATACACGCGTATTACTGCCACGCCGTCTTTTGTTTTCTTTGATACTTTTTCTTTCAATTCTGAAATTGAGCTTTTTTCAGAATCAGCAGGGGACTTTTTCTGGCTGTCTATTTTTGCAGACAATGACAAAGCAGCAATTACCGAACAGAGAAATAAAGCTGCTGTAACTTTCAGCAGCCAGGAAAAATGTTTTAGATTTTTGTCAACAGCAGCTGGCTGCGCTGCTGCATTGGCTGCCGAAGAGGCATTAATATTCTGATCTTCCATTTTTTTCCTCCGCCAGGCATGAAATCCTGGCATAACAATAAAATAAAATTTAATAATATTCTACAAAAAAAGCCGTCCCTAGAAAAAAGGACGGCTTTCTAAATGAAACATATTTGATTGATTAATTATGTTCAGCAAGCTTAATCAGATGTTTCAGGATAGGCGAAGCAGGCAGAGTGTATTCTTCCGGAGAGAAATTAACAGGAACAACAATGTCTGAATTGCCGGAATTCTTGACTTCTTTAGGCAACACCGGAATAGTCTGCGTCACGCAATGTATTGAGCCTCCTGAAACAATACTGGAATCGGAATTAACCGGCACCACTTTAACGCCAGGCATTCCAGCCTTATATGCAGCTATGGCCTCCTGCTCTTCAGCCTGACGGCCTCTGTAAGAAGGCATAACTACGGTATTATTCACTATGAGTGAGTTTGTGAAAGTATACCAGGCTCTTTCTGAAACCCAGCCTTTTGATGTTATAACCTTATATGGCTGGCCGTCCGGAGCCATGCGGTTCTGGAAATACTTAATGGCTTTCTCATTATTTGATTTATAAGGCTCGTCATCTGTTTTAGCTATCAGCACGGTATGATCATTCAGAAGCTTCATGAACATATCTATATGCCCCGTGCCGTCTTCCGGCTCTCCAGGATAGCCGGCATAATCAAAAGAAATAATCTTTTTCACGCGCAAAGCTGTTTTCAAAGCATTGTCCACTTGCTCGCGGCTCAAATGCCTGTTCCAAAGATAAGTGCGGTTTGTCATGAATAAATTGCCATAGGAATCCACCATGAGATTTCCGCCATCCAAAATAATATTCATGCCATATACATTAATTCCTTTCATGCGTCCGAGCTGCTGAGGAATGGCATCATCATAAACCCTATACTGATAATGACGGTAAACGGCATCCACAATTCCAGGAGTTTTGCTGCCGGAAGCTATGCCGAACGGGCCATAGTCGCGCACCCAGACAGAATCTATGCGCAAAGGCAAAGACAAATAATTTGAAACGCCTGAAACCGATGAAGGGCCTCCAATGGCCCAAACATGAGCGCCAGCATCTGAAGCTGCCCTGGCTATGCCTGAAAGCATCTGGGAATATCCAGCCCAGCCAAGCACAACCGCGCCAACCGGCTCATATTCAGCCGGTATTCGGAAATCAGCCGGGGTTACTGCGGCAGGCACGCCGCGCACGCGGCTTATGTCCTGTTCTTTTTCACGGGATGCGTCAACCCAGTTAGGAAGAGGATTGCTCAAATCAATATTGATTTGCTCTGGAGCAGACTTGGCTTCCGCAACATTGCCCGCAAAAACCGCGGCAGGCAACATGGCAAGAGACAACAAAACGGAAAAAAGAAATTTCTTCTTCATACTAAAAAGTATACACCCCTTACTTAATTCATACAAGGGACAAAAGGCCTATTCAGTCACTCATTAGAGAAAAGGCTCTTAGCCAAAATTGTAGAGGCAATGCCAGAAATAATTATAAGCAGAATGCCGAAAATAACAGCATGCTTAAACTGCAATCCGTCTTTAGACAGCGGCATGAAACTGGTGTCAAGGACTTCATAAAACCACCAGTCAGTACCATCCACATTGGCAAGAGAAATAAGATACTCAGCTTTTTCGCTTTTAACTGAATGCACGCTGCTGCTCATATTAGATTTTCTAGAATATTCAAGCGACTTCAAAATCTCCTCTGGAGCAGCCCGTCCAGTCCTGGCCATGGAAAAAACCCCAAGAGAATCAGCTATTACCTGTCCTCCAGAATCTAAAAGTCCCATATTTCCATAAGAATTCTTGCCTAGCCTCTTTACAAGCTCACACATTGAGGCAAGACTGAAACGGCCAGCGATAAATGATATTTTGCCCTTGCCGCTCCTGTCATGAACCGGCTCAACTTCAGCAAGCACGGGAGGCATATACCTGTCATACTCAACCATGCCATTGGACATTCCTGTTTGTATGGCAGTCTTAACTCCTTCGCTGTGTTCATAAGAATAATCCGTCTTTTTCCCGGATGAAAAGCGGTATGTCTCAATGCCTTTTTCATCAAGCAGCACTATTTCATAGAACGGCGCAGGCATCTTAGCGGCAAGCGCGGGAATGGAAGCCTTGCCTTTGCTCCTGAACTCAGCCGCATTGGAAATGTCAGACAGATTATAATTCGTAACAAGCATATCTGAAACAAGCCTGGCGGCAGTATGCGTGCGCATTTCAAGATAACTTGAGGCATACAGCTTTCTCATATAAACAGCATTGCTGCGGAACTGAAAAATAATGAGCAGGAAAGGAATGAGAAAGAAAACAATGATGAAAGAAGCAAACATTGTTTCTTTAGAAATATTTATTTTCTTCATAAAGCTAACCTCAAAACATTCAAAAAGATAATCAGACAAACAGCGTCATATCACAGGAAACATTTTCAAAACAGACAGCCTGCGCTTACAGAGACAGCAAGGCTAAGGCATTAATGCAATAGATGGCCTGACTATCTCTTAAATCCTTGCGGATATTTGCGAGCCAGCCATTCAGAAAAATAACGGCATGATTCCTGCAAGCCATATCCGGCTGCCGCAATAATTCCAGGAAGCGATGACAAATAATATTCCAATGGTATTCCTCCGGCAGGCTCGCCATTGCGCTGAACAATGTTCATATATGCGAAAAAACAAACAGGAATAAAAGCCGAAAGCCATAGCGAGTAAAAAATTTTGCTGCTTTTCATATATGAAAAATAAAGACCGATAAATGCAAAGAGTATCGCTATCTTGTAATAAATGGCTCGGGGGAACTCAAAAGTAAGAGCCTGAAGCAGTCCCTTGAAGGGAGCGGCAAGCGCAGCCATGAAACCATCCCGGAAAAGGAACTGAAAGAGGCTTGAAGGCTGCTTCACGTACTCCTTATCAAGGCCAAGATTGCTTATTTCCGCATTTATAAGCCTGGTAAGCCCCATTTCCTGCCCATAAAAGGCATTGCCGAAATGAGATTTCTGCCATATAAAGTAAGGTGCGGAAAGAAAAAGCAGTATAGCGAAAACCAGCCCTATATGCCTCCATTTGCTGCCAGCTTTGCATTCAGGAATGAAAAATAAAGTATTAATAATAATGAAGAAGACGCTTTCTGTCCGGCACAGGCAAGCCGCAGCAGCGCAAAGACCTGCATAAACTGCCCTTTCATAGTTTAGCCTTGAAATATCAGAATAATCCCAGTAAAGCAGCAAAAAAAGCAATGAGAAAAGCATTGCGCTGCCAGTCATGGCATAATAACCTAGCCAGGGAATGCCCGCTAATATTACAGAAGAATACAAAGCGGCAGAACGGGAAACTCTGGCAGAAACAACTTTTATGAAAGCAAAAAAAATCAAGACAAACACAATGCAGCCTTCTGCCCTCTGAATTTTTATAGGATTTGCCTTTGAGACCAGCATTGGAACTTTTAATGCAAAAACAGGCAATGGCTCAAGAGGGCCTGACGCATAAAACCAAGATGAAGCTCTTGCCATGGCAGGACGGCTTATCCTCTCGTTTATTGGCGCATTAGCAAAAACCTTCACGCAGGTAGACATATTAATAGAAAGAGCAAGCAAGGCAAGAATAAATAGGGCTAAGTCCAGCTTGCGCACAATTTTTTCCTGAGTGTCAAATTTCTTTTCAAGATAGCGGCCTATCTTATCCCCGTATTTCTTCGCAAAAAAATTCAATTCCTTAAACAATTCTTTCATATCATTTAAACCTTCCTTGCGGAAAAGAAGCTTCTTTTATTGCGTCTTTTAATTATAGTAGCATATAAATAAAGAAATTAAGCTAAAACTTGAAATATAGGGAATATATAAATGAGAAAGCCTAAAAGAGAAATAATTCTTGAATTTGAGAAAATGGCTGGAGAAGGCAAAGCGCTAGGCCATAGCGAGGGAAAAGTTATTTTCTGTTATGGCGCGCTTCCTGGAGAAACCGCAAGAGTAATAACCTCCTACGAAAAGAAAAACTTCGCCGAAGCAGAGCTTTTAGAGATAATAAAGCCTTCTCCCAAGAGGATAAATCCGAAAGAAGAGCATTATATGTGCTGTTCCCCATGGCAAACAATAGAATATTCATGCCAGGCAGAACTGAAGCGGCAGCTCATAGAGGAAGCATTCATGCAGTCCATGCGCGCTCCAGTTAAAATTGACAAATTTTACAAAGCCGAAAATCTATTCGGCTATAGGACAAAAATAGAGTACAGTTTCATAGGCGAACCAGGAAAAATATCGCTGGCTTTCCACAAGCGCGGCAACTGGAAGCAGAGGATACCGCTGGAAGACGGCTGCATATTAGCCGGAAGCAAGACCAATGCCGCCGCTAAAGCAATATTAAGGATAATAAACCAGAAAGGCCTATCTTGCGAAGACCTTAAAACTTTAATTATAAGGGAAACGAAAAACACGGATGAATGCGTGGCTTCATTATTCATAACCAGGGAAGACATTGATTTCCCCTTGCCTGAGCAAAACAGCCTAAACGGCTTTATTCTAGTATATTCAGACCCCAAAATATCCTCAAGCGTTACTACTAAAGTCCTAAAGCAGACAGGAACAGACTATCTTACAGAGCAAATCTTGGGGAAGAAAATATCTTTCGGCTTTGACTGCTTCTTTCAGAACAATATTCCTCTTTTCACTGAGGCTCTGAAAGAAATGCAAAACTCTATGTTCCCTTGCCGAAAATTCACTGATTTATATTCTGGCGTTGGCGTTATAGGATTATCTATTGGCAGCTGCGCGGACAGTCTGCTTTCCGTGGAAGCTGCGCCGGCATCCGCAAAATTTGCGGAAATGAATGCCAGACAGAACGGAATAAGCAATTTCAGGCATATATGCTCAATGACAGAAAAAACTGATGCGGAGCAGCTAAAAGGCACTGATATTCTTGCCGTAGATCCGCCAAGATCAGGCCTGCATCCTAAAGCCATGAATCATATAATGGAAATACAGCCTAAAAGGATAATTTATCTCTCCTGCAATCCGATAACTCAGGGCAGGGATGCGGCCATCCTGCTAGAAAAATACAATCTCATGCGATGTGCCGGATTTGATTTTTATCCCAATACTCCGCATGCGGAATCGCTAATGATTTTTGACCGCAAGGCAGAATAAATCATAAAGCTGATTTATAAATAAGCATTGATAACAACAAAAAGCCAGGCTTAGAGACAAACAAAGCCTGGCTTTTTCGTTTTACAGAAAATTTTACAGATTTTGGGAAGCTGACCATATCGCTGCGGCTTCCGCTATAGTGCAGTTATTATTATCGGCAATTTCAATTATATCGCCGATTTTATTAGCGAATAAAGCGCCCAGCAAGATAAAAGGCACCATTATGAAAGTTTGCATGGCAATTTGCAGATAGTCCATTGCCGTGTCAAACCTATAAGACAGGCTGTCCTTGTTCTTATCCGTGTCCGCAGAGTTTTTCTTCATGCTTAAATTATATAATTTTTAGAATTAGCAAAACATAGGCACAGTCCTGCCAATGCTGTCTGGAATCTGAATGAACTGATTTAAGCCTGCGGCAAAACAATTTTCCCCATGATAAAACAAGTCAGACAGTTTATGTATATTTAAGGCAGGAATAATGACAAATTCAGCCTTTGCGCAGGTGCCAGATAAATTCCAAATTGCCTTTCGTCCCTTTCAGAGGAGAATCAGCAAGGCCTTCTTCTTTTATATCCGGCATATTTTCAGCCAGCCAATGCCGCAAATCAGCAGGAACACTCTGCCTTGTTTCTTCATCTTTTACTATGCCTCGGCGCAAGTCCTTTGCCTGCAATTCAAACTGGGGTTTTATAAGCACAACAGCTTCCGCCGACGCAGCTAATGAAGAAAAAACAGGCCCTAAAACTAATTTTAATGAAATAAAAGAAACATCAATGGCGCATAAATCTGGTTTTTCCCTAAAAAAATCTTTATGAAGGAAACGGGCATTTGTCTGCGGTATGAAAATAACTTTCGGATTATTTTTTATTTTCTCATGGAGCTGGCCCTCGCCAACGTCAACGGCATAAGCTTTAGCCGCGCCATTCTGCAAGAAGCAGTCAGTAAAGCCTCCGGTCGCAACTCCCACATCAAGGCATATTCTGCCCGAAGGGTTTATTCCGAACAGGTCTAATGCGCCCTGCAATTTTAAGCCGGCACGGGAAACAAATGGACATGAGGGAATAGCCAGGGAAACAATGTCTCCGTCCCGCACCGGCATTCCAGCCTTTTCCGCTTTCTGTCCATTAAGCAGCACTTCCCCAGCCATTATGGCGCGCAAGGCTTTTTCCCTGCTTTCAAAAAGGCCTTGTTTTACGCAAGCGACATCAAGCCTTATTTTCATAATCTGCCCTTACTGCGCCCCGCCTTATTTATCGCAGGCTGTATGGAATAAAAAATCAAGCCGTATAGACTGAAAAGAAATGAGCATAATCAATAGTAAAAAACTCACTGTTCATCAAAAGGCCTTAGCTGCAGCTTGCCTTCGGCATCTTTTTTCAAAATCTCTATTTTCTGCTTTATATTGTCCAGCGTTTCGCTAAGTTCCTTAGATATTTTAACGCCCTCTTCAAATACGGCTAAGGACTTTTCAAGCGGAGTATTCTCATTTTCAAGCACAGAGACTATTTCCTGCAGGCGGGCAAGCCTGGCTTCAAAGCCTGTATCCTGCTCTTTATTCTTAATAATTACATCATTTCCGGCATCTTCACGTATGGCTGGAGAAGGTTTATTAAAAGCCTGCCCCGGTACTTCCTGCTCATTTATATTTTTTTCATTTACCATAATGTCTCCTGATCAGGATTTTCCTGTTTTTTTATCCTGTTCTTTGTGCGGCCCTTGCTTTTAGGCAATAAAAAGAGAGAATCTTGCATTCCTGCTGCCGCAGATTCTGTCCCCATAACTTCCGCAATGGCTTTGCCTTTATGGAAGCTAAGGGCAAGCCTGTCCCCTTTGCTTAGCATTGAAGCATCCCTCACCGCATTGCCTGCCATGTCCCTAACCAGGGCATATCCTTTTTTAAGCGGGAACAGGGGACTTAAGGCCTGCATTTTTTCAGACAAAAGCTTAAGCTCATGCTCTTTTTTTAATACAAGGCGGTCTTCCGCCCTTATAAGTCCTTCTATAGCGTCGTCGAGGGTTCTGGCAGGCTTTTCAAGCAAGGCCAGAGGATTTGAAAGAATGCGGCAGGATGCCAGCTTCTGAAATCGCCCGCTCAGGTTCTCATAGTATATGCGCAAGCCTTGCAAAAGCCTTTTTTTAAGATTTTCCACTTTTTGAATAACTTCTTCCCGGCTTTTCACTACCATTTCTGCTGCGGCAGATGGGGTTTCCGCCCGCTTGTCGGCCACAAAGTCAGCAATGGTAGTGTCTATCTCATGACCTACGCAGGAGATTACAGGTATTCGTGAAGAGGCAATGGCTCTGGCTACTATTTCCTCATTGAATGACCATAAATCTTCAATAGAGCCTCCGCCACGCCCCACAAGCATCACATCTGTTTCTGGAAAATTGTCATTCAGGGCTTTTATGGCAGCGGCAATATCTTCAGCAGAGCCTTTACCCTGCACCATGGCAGGGGAAAGTATTATCCGCAAATTACCGCCGCGACGGCGCAATACAGAAAGTATGTCCCTTATGGCAGCGCCTGTCGGCGAAGTTACAACGCCTATCTGTTTAGGGAATGCCGGAAGCGTACGTTTTCTGGAAGCATCAAAAAGCCCTTCTGCCTGCAGCTTTTGTTTAAGCTTTTCAAAAGCTATCTGAAGCTGGCCAAGGCCTTCTTCCTCAAGATTAACTATGCTTATCTGATAACGGCTGTTATAAACAGTTATAGAGCCCCATACCCGCATTTGCATGCCGTTTGCCACTTCCTGGCGAAATTTGGGAGCAGCCCATTTATAAAGAACGCAGTTAATTACTGACTTTTCATCTTTCAAATCAAAATATGTATGCCCGCTTGAAGCCCTTTTTACGCCTGAAACTTCTCCGCGCACGCAGATATGCGAAAATGAACGGGCAAGATAAGCTTTTATATCCTGCGTTATTTCTGATACAGAATAGATAACTTCCTGTTCACTGCCTGGCCCGCCATCAGGCGAAAGCCAGCTGTCATCTTTTTCGGCATCATGTCCGCCGTCAAAACCGCCAAAACGGATCATAAATTATCCCCTTCATTTTCTAATGAGGCTAAAACAGAATTTTCCGTTTCTTTCCCCGGATTATTGACAGACACAGCGGCATCTGATTTTTCCATGGACACCTCTGCTTTTTCATTTTTACAGTCATGTTTCCCAGAATGTTTTTTATCTGTTTCATCTTCCTTGCCGCAATGGATTTGCTCCGGAATTTCTTTTTCTCCGCGCAGGCGGCGCAGGCGGCGGCCTATCTCTATTTCAAATCCATTTTCAGACGGACGGTAAAAAATTTTATGTTTAGGCATGTATTCCTGCTTAACATAATGGCCCGGATAGTCATGCGGATATTTATATCCTTTGCCATGTCCCAATGCATCTCCATCGCGCGATCCATCCCGCAAATGCAGCGGAACAGGCCTCTCCGGACCATGCAGCGCTTCCGAAGATGCTTCGTTTATAGCCAGGTAAGAGGCATTGGATTTAGGCGAGGAAGCCACATATATGGCGGCTTGGGACAGTATTATTCTAGACTCAGGCATTCCCAAAACCTGCACGGCGTTAAATGCGGATTGAGCCAGAACAAGAGCCATTGGATTGGCATTGCCGACATCTTCAGAAGCGCATATCAGTATTCGCCGGGCAATAAATCTGGGGTCTTCGCCTGCCTCAAGCATTTTGGCAAGCCAGTATGCCGCCGCATCAGGATCTGAACCGCGCATGCTTTTTATAAATGCGGATATATGATCATAATGCTCATCAGAACTTTTGTCATAGCGCAAGGATCTGCGCTGTATGGATTCTTCAGCAACGGCTAAATCTATATGCCTTATTCCGTCTTCTCCCGGCTTAGTGGTTATGGCAGCCAGCTCTGCGGCATTCAAAAGACGGCGGGCATCTCCAGATGAATTATCTATCAGGTATCTCTTGGCTTCAGGTGTAAAACAGGCTTTAAGAAGAGCAAGGCCCTCTTTATGCTTTAAAGCTCTTTCAAAAATGCCCTCAAGCGCTTTAAAACCGAGCTGCTTAAATTCCACAACAATAAAACGGGAAAGAAGGGCCTGGTTTATATAAAAGAACGGATTTTCGGTAGTCATGCCTATAAGTATGATTTCCCCCCGTTCCACAGACGGAAGCAGCACATCCTGCTGCGTGCGGTTGAAATGATGTATTTCATCAAGCACAAGCAGCACTTTCTGTCTTTTAGCTATGCCCCTGCTCATGCTTCTGGCAAAATCTATTATTTTTTTTAGGTCTGCCACTCCGGCCATCACTGCGTTCAAATCAAATGTTTTAGCATCTGCTTTTGACGCTATGAAACGGGCTAAAGCTGTTTTGCCGCAGCCTGGAGGCCCAAAAAAAACTGCTGACTTTAAAGTGCCTGCCTCTATAGCCCGGCGAAGCAGCTTTCCTTCGCCTAGAATATTTTCCTGGCCAAAAAATTCCTCCAGGGTTTTAGGGGCAAGCCGCGCGGCAAGAGGAATTTCCGAAGCATGCTCATTCTCTTTGTCCTCTAAATCAAAAAAAGTGTTTTCCATTTCAGTTCCCTGTCTTAGCCTTCCATATCTTCAAGGGAATACTCCTTCACTCTTTCTAAAACTTTTTGAAGCATATCATTAATCTTCTTTTGCCTGGCTTCCAAAATCTGTATTCTCTCCAAATTTTTTTCTATTCTCTTTAACAGAATATCATTTTCCTCACAAAGCTCCAGCACGGCATATAAGATCTGCTTAAAAGTATCCGCAGTTCTATGCCTTTTGCCGGCAAGATATATTCTCTTATTTGCTTCTTCCCTGTAAGCATATTTAATAAGATCGCTGTCATTTTTATCTGTTTCATTAAAATAAATGAAATAATCTGTAACTTTGTCAGATTTAGTTTCTTTTGCTTCCATATTAACACATTCCCCAAATATCAAGAAAGTTTTACCTTTAAACTCTTTCTTCTTTCAGCATAAAATTAATTTTATCAAGCACGGCTCTAAGCCTTTCCATAACTTCATTTCGCGAAGCTTCAAGAGCTCTGATTTTTTCATTAGCGCTTTGGCGCAAACCATCCAGCTCCGAAACTCTGGCTTCTAAGAGCTTCTCTTTAAGGCTAAAATCTTTTTTTTGCGCTTTCATTTCTTCCTCCAGCTTGCGTATTTCTTCCTGGAGAATCTTTTTTTGATCAGCAAGAGCTTCGGCTGTCTGTTTTCTCATTGTCTTTTCCCTGGCTTCATACTCTTTGCGCAAGGACTCAAGATTTGCCATGTTTATGCTCTTCTCATTGCGAAGCTTATTGCTTATGCTATGCCATTTTTCATTAAGGCTATGCCTCTTCTTATCAAATGCAGAAGAAATATTTTGCAATATTTTTTCTGCATTAGAGATTTCTGTTTCAAGCGATGCAATGCTTTCTTCAGATCGTTCTCTTAAATGCTTTAGTGATTCTCTTTTCATTTTTTAGGGCCTGGAGGCGGAGGAGGCGGTGCAAAACCTGGATCTGCCTGAGGCATTTTTTTTGTTCCGGCAAGGCGCTGGACTTCAGCAATAAGTTTCTCTGGGGGCGTAGGCTTTCCCAATGAAGAGACATTTGAAAGCCCTCTAAGCTCTGCCAGCTTCTCAGGCTTGCCAGTAGAGAAAATTATAGGGACATTGTCTTTCATTTTATTGCGTACCGTATCATACACATAAATTCCGCCGCCGCCAGGGATATCCAGATCCAATATCATAATATCAGCATGAAATGACTGCTGTTTCTGTATGGCCGTGCCGGCATCTTCGGCAGTTTGAACCTCATAGCCGAAATCCGTGAAAAACTCAAAGTAGAAATCTACAATGGCTTTATTATCCTCAACCGCTAATATTTTTATCATAAGCAAGTCCTGTAAAATAACTTTGCCCTCAGGCAAGCTGCCGCTAAAATTATATTATATTTTATAATATCTGTTTATCTTTTGCAGAGCAAATTACTGTCAATAGAACAATTATAGAGGCACATTAATGGGAAAATAACAGGAATAAATAACTTTTGCGCATTATAGCGCTTGCATAGGCATTACCGCCTGCTCATTCTGCTCATTCTGCTCATTTTTCAGTTTCTTCAGCTGTAATTTTTCCCGAAGAATGGCAGTATATGCGGCGGAACATTATTCCAGAGACCATAAAATAACTAATTGCCATAGCGGCCAGTATCCAAAAATCCGAAGTAAGCGCGGCTGGCGGCAATTCTGCGCCAAAGGCCATGCGCAGCCATGACATGAAATAAGTAGACGGAATAGGCAGCGCCGCGATTCTGGCAATAAGCGGCAGCATATAGGAAGGCCAGGAATAGCCGGAAACAAGAAAAGCTCCCATGGCAAAATACATAAGCACAAGAAAAACATCAGCAGTCTTACGGAAAAAAGAAGAAAGCATAAGCCCGAATGAGCAGCAGGCGGACACAAAAACAAAAATGAACAGAAGAGAATCTGACATGCTATGGGCAAGCCTCAAATCAAAAATACGCAGCCAAATCAGAATGAATAAGCAAGAAAAAGCATAATTAAGAAGAATATAAGGCGCAATCCTTCCGCCTGCGGCTATGAACGGATTTAGCCCAGACAGGCGGTAAATATCCGTTAGCTTTTCCTGCTTGTCTTCTGCACCGCAGAAGCATAGGCTTACTATTATAACCTGCTGAATTATTACGACCACAAGCCCGGGCAAGAAAAAATCCGCATAATTCATTTCACGGTTAAAAATAGTATGCACTTGAGGCCTGACCAGATTCCGAATGGCAGCGGCCCTTTCCCTTGACAGTCTGGGCTTCCCTGGCAGCATGGAAAATTGTTCAGATGAAAGCTCGCCTGCAACATCTGCTGATGCAAGGAAAATAGGATTAGCAAGCGCAATGTTCATATAATCCGCAGCCACCCTGTAAGAAGCATTCTTGCCTTTTTTTATATCCGAGGAAAAGCCTTTAGGAAAGTAAAAGTATCCGTAAATGCGGCCTTTTACAAGATCATGCTGGGCTGCGTCCGCAGAATCATAATGCCCCGCTATCCTTAGATTTTCAGAAGAATCTAAAAATCTTGCGGCCTCTCTTGTGATTTGAGTTTTATCCAGATCCGCAATTCCTACAGGCACTTCAGTCAGGCGCTTTTCATGATAAACCGAGGTAAGCACAATGACATAGAAAAAAGGAGAAAGAAGACATACCAGCCTTAAATGCCTATTAGAGAATATTCTCTTAAACTCATGCAGGAAAACACTAATGAAGGCTTTAAGCATCTGACATCTCCCTGCGCAATAAAATTGCGGCAATGCAGAAATAAACAGCGGCCATTCCAGTCATGGAAAGCAGAGGAACAATAATATCTGCAAGCTGGCAGCCATATTCCGCAAGAGGCCGCATCGCTTTCAGATAAGGCATTAGCGGTATAATGCTTGCGAATGCCGCTATCCAGGAAGGCATATATTCCAAAGGCCATATATAGCCGGACAATATAAAAGCCGGAGCACCTATTATCAGAACGCCTTTAAGCGAATCAGTCTCTGTGGGCGCAATTGCGCTTATCATCAGCCCTGCCGAAGTTACGGATAAAGAAAACAGAAGGTTTGCCAGAACAAGGCCGCCAGCGGATTTTACCGGAATGCCGAAAAAAGGGAACATTGCAAATTCAAACATATCCAGCACAGCAAAGAAAAGCGCGGCATAGGCAAGCAGCTTGCCTGCAAGCAAGTCAGATGGCCTGCCAGCAGCAGTCAAGGCTTCCTTTAATGTGTTTTTTTCTTTTTCAGATGCCAAAGCCAAGGCGCTAATGGTAAGGAAAATCTGCTGCAGAATCGCTCCCCACAAGCCTGGCACAAGAAAACG
The DNA here is from genome assembly GCA_024681855.1 of Elusimicrobiales bacterium. Classification (GTDB taxonomy): domain Bacteria; phylum Elusimicrobiota; class Elusimicrobia; order Elusimicrobiales; family UBA9959; genus CACZRG01. Next base: position 32,753 of record JAILAB010000020.1, on the reverse strand, counting down.
CATATAATTCCCGCCAGGATTAAACAAGCGGAAATTCTCTGTTCCGACAGGCATGAAAGTGCCGCCGGCCTGGCTTACTGAGCTGCCGGTTTTCTCCAAATATTTTATGCGTACTCCTGCGGAGATTGTTCCGGCAATAGTTTTGACATCTGCCATTATCATATTGCCTATTACCATGTTTCCGCCATTGACATAGGCTATTAGCGGCACCTGAATATTTCGCTTCATATCCGCTGCAAAGCCTCGCGGTATGTATATCCCGCCTTCAATCTTGCCTTCAAGCAGCAGCTGTTTTATTTCCTCTGGGGAACTGACCCTATAAGACAAGTCTAGCGAGCGCGTGTCATTCAGATATCTTGCTGCCAATCGCGAAATTGAGGAATTATCCTCATCGCACAAGGCTATTGGCATTTTTCTTATGACTTTTTCCGTATAAATTGAAGCCAAAAAAGATGCAAACAGAAATGGCCATGCGAACAGAAGGATGCACAGCTTTCTGTTCTTAAACAGCCGATTCATCTCCCTTTTAAAGGAAAGAAACATTGCTTTCATAGCCAGGGCTTTGCCGATATGGCCCTATTTGCCTGCCACGGAATGCATTTCCGCAGCATTAACATTTTCTTTGTTTTCACTGGCAGAATCTGTTTCTGCCGTGCTCTTTATAATCAGGCTATTGATGAAAACTGTCATGCCCGGCCTCAGATCATCTAACGGCTGCTCAGTCCTGGCCCTGGCTTCAAAGGTTTTAAGGTCAAAAGAGCCAAGCTCATCGGTAGCTTTCCATTTGGCGAAAGCCCCTAATGCGGAAATATAAAAAATCTTAAGATTGGTTTTCTTGTTTAATGCCGGAATTTCAGCAAGGAGCATATCGCCTTTCTTTAGGCCTTTCAGTTTGTCTTCCCGCAAATTAAAAACAATCCATTTATCCGACGGGTCCATAATTGTAAGCACGGGATAGCCTGCGGAAACTATTTCTCCCGCCCTGGAAATTACAGATGTAACCTCACCGTCTATCGGAGCTTTAAGGTAAAGTTCATCATAATATGCTTTAACTTCGTTCAGTATGCCTTTTGTAGCCTCAACCTTCTGTCTGGCTGCTTCGTATTTATAGTTCGTTTCATCATACTGCTGCTTAGGCAAAACGCCTTTCTCATAAAGGCTCTTAACCCTGTTATAGCTCTTTCCGGCAAAGGCAAATTGTTCCTCTGCTTCCTTAAGGGCAGCTTCAGCTGTTTTTTTCTTGGCATCTATTTCCTTGCTTTCAAGCTTTGCCAGCTTCTGGCCTTTCTTAACAATGTCCCCTTCGCGCACGAAAAGTTCCGCAAGTCGGCCTGGCACTTTCACGCCAACATCTATTTCTGCGGCCTCAGCCTCTCCAGTTATTCTTTCGGCAGGCTTTGAGCATGCGCAAAAAAGCGGGCAGAACAAAACAGACATAAGTAAAAGGAAAATATTTTTCATAGAATGGCCTCTAAAAGCAATAAATAAAATCAATATCTGCCGCATGAGCGCATGAGCTCAGCGCGGGCCACGGCATAATCATACAAAGCCCGGCATCTGTCGGTTTTAGCCTTGCTTAAAGCCAATTGAGCATCAATAACTTCAAGCGAAGTTGCCATGCCTTCTGAAAAAGAAAGGCTGTTTAAACGCAGATTCTCCTCAGCCAGCTCTTCTGCCTTTCCTAAGGATTCATATTCCTCTTTAGCAGCAAGCATGTCATGGTGAAGCTTCCTGACAAGAGTTTTTATCTGTCTTTCGGCATTTTCGGCAATGCTGCCGACGGCTTCCCTCTTCGCTTCAATTGCCTTGCTGCTGCTATAATCGGAAAGTCCGCTGAACAAAGGAATTTTTAGCATAAGCCCGGCAGCCCACTCAGGTTCAAGGGCAGTGAGATCATGCTTATAAAGCTCATATTTGCCAAAAGCCGCCAAAGTAGGGAACATCTTCCCTTTTTCCGCTGAATGAGCGGCTGCGAGCTGTTTCTTAACATATCCCAAAGAATTTAAAACCGAATTTGAAGCAATGGCTTGGGCAATATACGAATCAGCCGAGGCAGGCTCCTCCGGCATGGAGAAATCCGTAGTAAGAGTAAAACTGCTCTGCTCAACAGAAAGAAGATTTGCCAGCAATATTGCGGCCAGCTCCTCATCACGGAGGGATTTTTTCTCTTCACGTTCCGCATTGGCAAGGGCTACCTGAGCCCTCATGCGGCTGGCTTTAGGAATCATGCCATGTTCCTGGAGTTTGCGGGCCATATCATCATGGCTGGCTATGCCTTCCCTTGCTTCTTTTCTTATCTGCGCAACTCTTTCCGCAAGTTTTAGGCGAAAATATGCCTCTGTTACTTCTGCCGTTATTTTTTCTTTAGCGGCGGCAGAGGCCCTTTCAGCGGAAGCCAATGCTGCTTTCTTTGCTGAATTAGCGGCATGTATGCGGCCTCCGGCATAAATTGTCTGAACCGCGGAAATGGAAAAATTAAAATAATCCTGGTCCTGCAGGCGCATGTCAAAGGAAGGAAGCTGAGATTCCAGTGAATTGCGCACTGCGGCGGCTATGGCGGCATTACCGCCTGTTGCAGCAAAAGCTGTTGCAGCATTTGAGGCAATCAAGGCAGAACGTATTCCGTTCACATCAAGAGAAATCGGATCATTAATGCGGACATAACGTCCTTCCGCCTCTATTTTGGGGAAATACATGCCTCTGGCTGAGCGCAGATCCTGCCTTGCGGCTTCCTCCTGTTCAAGCGCTGCTTTTATTTCCTTATTCTGTTTAAATGAAAGCTGCACAGCCTCGTCCAAAGATATAGAGGAGGGCCCAGCGAATGCCGGGCAGACTATAGCCGCCGGCAGCAAAGACACGACAAACAACAAGAGCTTTTTCATAATATTCGCCTAAAAAGCGTTTAGTGCCTAGATAAATTATATGTATTTTTTAAAAATACATCAAGCATACTAGAAAAATATATACGCGGACTGCTTTTAATAAAAACACACACTGTTTATCTAATTATCAAGCTGCCTAAGCATGGAGTCCCAGCTTCCGCCAGACCATGAACGCCCTAAACTATCTGTTTGTCTTTTTGGCAGTGAAACAGAAATTCCGCAGGAACGGCTTAGAGGCAAATTCTTTACCCAATAGGATTTTGGATTATCTTTTGCCAAATTCAGGATAACTGTTTTATTTATTTGGGATATAAGAGCTTTTGCGGCGCGCACAATTTTCTTATCGCTGCCATTATCCGCAACAGACTTAGCAAAATCACAAAGCTCTATGGCATTTCCGTCTGCCAAAATCAGAGAATTATTGAGAAGCTCTTTAATTTTCCGCTTATCTTTTTCAGCTTTAAGGACTGCTGCAAAATAATCAGTCTTTTTCTTCAAAGCTTTCATTTTTGAAAGGTCTGCTACGCTCTGGGCATAGCCTTGCGCAACAGGCTGTCCGGAGCTTGCCAGCCTGTCTATTTCAGATACAAAGGCTTTGGCCAAATATTCTGCCGCCTTTTTCGGGTTTGAGCCAGGGTTGCCATTGAGTTTTTCAAAAAAGTCTTCAAAATTATAACCTGTCAGGAGCATTTTATCTACAGACCCCACAGCATACCTGGCTGCTCCATCAAATTCATAAAGCCATTCGGCAGACTGAAGGCCATCAGAATCAATGCCTAAAACATCAATGCCGCCAGCCTCCCTTATGGCATCAGCTGTCTCAGAAGCTTTTAAATTTTCGCGATATAAATAACAGCCAGGGCATCTTAAAGGCATATCATAATGCCTGGTCCAAAGAAGCAGCATGTATTTTTTTGCCGGATAATTTTTCTTGGCCCATTTTATGAATGAAGCCAATTCTTTCATATTCTGCATATCAGCATTTTTTATTTCTTCATCCGGCTTGGAAGAGAAATGATAGGTATCAGTTGATTTTTTCAAAAAATATCTTCCAGCTGTTTTTTCAGCACCAGGATTATTCCTGTCAAGAATGGAAGTTTCAAGAAGAATGCTCACCTTATCCGTAGAGCCTATGGCTTCAAGCCGCCGGGCTTTGGCTTCAGCATTTGAGCATGTATGCTGATCTTGGCCATCCAAATATACAAGTATGGCCCATTCATGAAGTTTTGTTTCAGATGCAAGAGCATAAGAGGCCTGCATGGCAAAAGCAATAAAAAGAATCAATAATCTTAACATGAACGCCTCCGCCGCTTAGCTAATGCAATAAAAATGAAACAGTTAAAACAAGCGGCTTGCATTATATAATACCATAAAGCAAAAAATATTGGATATTGCAAGAAAAAAAGTTTTATTAGAGCTGGCATGCCTGCAATATCTATAAAAGAAAAAGCCCGCCATTTGTAGCGGGCATTTTTCTTTACTTATTGAATAATTTGCCTTTAATAGGATTAGAATCCAACTTTAATATTTGTTTTTGATTTCTTGTCTTTTTCAATCTTGGGGGCAGGCACAGAAACCACCTCATTAGCTGAAACATCAGAAGACTCAGCTTTAGCGCCGCTAATTTCAGGTATGTATTTAAGCACTGGAGCAAGGCGGTTTACAGCTTCTCCTTTGCCGTAATCCTGCGGAACACGGTTCTGAATCTTGCAGCTGCGTCCATCGGGAGCATCCACGAAATCAGTGCTGCCGCGGACAAGTATTCCTATTATCTTGTTTGTAGCAGAACTGAATACAGCGCTGCCGGAGTTTCCTCCGAAGGTATCAAGATCCGTAAGATAGAAATTTTTAGGCTTGTTGTTGCGTATAGTCGCACCGCCTGCAACCTTTACAGGCAGTCCCACGGGATGCCCTATGACAAATATACTGTCACCTTCATTCAGGTTTTTCGACCTTTCAACAGGCAGAGGTTTATGTCCTTTGACTTTGCGGTCAAGTTTTATAAGAGCATAGTCAGGGGCTACCTTGTCATGCTGGTACATGATATAATCCCATATCATGCCAACTGTACTGTTATGCTGTTTGCCCAGGTTACGCTTCACTATGGATGAGCAGGAATAAACATCATTATTATCAACCGGAACAAGCGAAACATTCTCGTTAAAAGGCTTTATGTTCTTTACAGCTTTGTCATTGAAGCCAAAAACAAAGCGGGCTTTTGCGCAAGATGCACTATCAGTTATACAGTGGCCTGCCGTAAGTATAAGATCCTCTCCCACGAGCGTGCCGGAGCAGAAGGCGCCGGCAGGCTGCTGGCCAAAAACCTCTCCATCGCAAAGGCCAACGCGTTTCTGGAAAGTGACAGTAGCCAAATATGACTTGCCGTCTTTAGAAAGGATATAGTCTTTGTCCCAAATAGAAACAACAGAGTCAGCAAGGCTTTGCATTGCGGAAGAAGAATCGCTATAATCCTGACGATCGTCATCACCATAAATTATGCGGGATGCTGACGCAAAAGACGGCATTATCATAAGCGCGGTAAATAAAATAGGCAAAAAGTTTTTCATGTCTCCTCCAAATACAGTATATAATTAGTTTAAAGAATAAGCAAAACACAAATCAAGGACTAAAGTCCTACATTCCGACGATAAGCGTTATATAAAAAAAAATTTATAAAGCCTTAAAGGAGAGCATTAATACGGCATTTTTGCAATAAAACGGATTTTGACGTACAGCGAATTAATGTTGCGCTTGCAACTTTAATGCGCAAGCCCATGCCTGGCAGAAATATCTCCTTTTTATATTGATATAATATAATACTAAGGATTTGATTTATGTTAAGCGGAGAAAACAATCATGCAATGCCGGAAATTTCCAGGCGCAGCGACAAAAATTCCTGCTATAGAAATATTTCGTCTTATGAAATTTCTTCATCAGCAGAAATGCCGCTGAAAAACTTTTTGCCTGCCAGGCATGAATTCGCAAATAAATATGATTTCGGTTCGCTGTTAATTATTGCCGGATCATGCGGCATGACCGGCGCGGCAATTCTGGCAGCTCGCGCAGCCTTGCGGGCAGGAGCAGGACTTGTTACCATAGCCTGCCCGCATAGCGAACGTCCCATAATCGCTGCGGCATTGCCGGAAGCCATGACATTAGGCCTGTCCGAGGAATGCGGAGCGCTTGCGCCGTCTGCCGCAGCGGAAATAATGGAGTTCGCAAAAAAACGTAAAATTTCCGCAATTCTCATAGGTCCTGGGCTGTCATGCTCTGAAAACATTGCTGTTTTAGTAAAAAACATTTTAGAAAATACCTGTCTTCCCATAGCAGCGGATGCAGATGCGCTTAATGCAATATCAATGCTTGGAGGCTTCCGCAAAATTTCATTTCCTAAAAAAGCTCTCCCTATGATAATAACTCCGCATGAGGGCGAAGCAGCGCGGCTGCTTGGCAAAAAAATAAAAAAGCAAAAGATAAACCGCCAAAACATTGAAAACTGCCAGACAAGAAAAAAAGGCTCTTTTGAATCAGGAACAGAAAATTACTGCTGCAATAAGGAAATATCAAGAGAGCAGGCCTCAATGGAGCTTGCTGAAATCTGCGGCGGAATAGTCATGCTGAAAGGGCCAGGAACCCTTATATGCCATAAATCTTACGATGCTAAAGAAAACGGAATCTTCAAAATATTCCGCAATGATACTGGAAGCAGCGAACTGGCAAAAGGCGGCAGCGGCGATGTTCTGGCTGGCATTACGGCAGCAATATATATGCAGAACGGCATAGCAAATGGCTTTACGCATAAAACTGCCTGCAACAGCGCAGTGTTAGCAGCCTGGATTCATGGAAAATGCGGCTTTTATGCATCCGCAGCCTTAAATGCCCGCAGCATTATCGCAACAGATCTCATTGAAGCCATTCCGCAAGCTTTCAATGCGGCAGAAAATTTATAAGGAGCATCACAATAGCATGAAAGCAAGCGAAAATGACATTCTAAAAAAAATAGAGGAAGAGTTTTCATTTCCAGGCAATGATGATCTGATACTAGGCCCCGGCGATGATTGCGCTGTGCTTAAGCCAATAAAAGGCCAGCTCGTGATAACAACCGATGAGCAGGTTGAGGGCACCCATTTTTTCCATGGCTCAGAGCCAGAAGACATAGCATGCAAACTGATGCGGTCAAATATCAGCGATTTAGCAAGCATGGGCAATGTGCGCCCAATATCATGCTTAGCCGGAGCCGCTCTTGCCCCGGAAACGCAGCCGGATTTTATTGACAGATTCATACAGCAGCTGAAAAAAGAAGCCCGGCATTTCGGCATAACCATTGCAGGAGGCAATCTGGCAGCCGCAAGGGAAAATCATTTTTATATGACTGTATGGGGCGAAGCTCAGTCCGCCCCCATACTAAGGGACGGGACAAGAGAAGGAGACATTCTTGTAAACATCGGGCCTCTGGGAGAAGCAAAAGCTGCGCTGGAAGCAATGCAGGAAATGAAAAATTCAGGTTTAAATCCTATAAACCTGAGGAATCTTCCAGATAAATTTCAAAACAAATATTCCGGCATTGACAGCTCCGCAGCAAAAAAAGATATTGAACAAACCGTATATTTACAGCTTTTGGAATCATTTTGGAGGCCAGAGCCGCAGCTTAAGGCAGGCCGCATAATTGCAGAGGAATGCCTAGCCGCAGCAATGCTAGACAATTCGGACGGGCTGTTGAAAAGCTCAAAAATTTTAGCCGAAAGGTCCGGACTGAAAGCTGTGATAGATGCCTCACAAATCAAAATTTCAGACTGTTTAGGAAAGTGGTGCATGGCACATGGCAAGAATGCCAAAGCCTATGCCATAGCCGGAGGAGAAGACTATGGGCTCATATTCAGCATGAGGAAAGAAAAGCTTCCAATTCTGAAACAAAAACTGCCAGGAGCTTATCAGATAGGACATTTTGAAAAAGGCAGCGGAGCGGACATAGAGAATTTTGATGGAAAAATTGAAGGATTTGAGCATTTTTAAAAGCAGTTCGCCAGAAGATACAGCATGCATAGCGGCAGCATTCGCAGCCTCAGCCAAAGGCGGAGAAATAATTCTGCTGGAAGGCCCGATAGGAGCAGGCAAAACCTGGTTCACAAGAGAACTGGCTAGAGCAATCGGCGTAAAAAAGCTGCCTGCAAGCGCAAGCTTCGGAATGATGCGCTCTTATAAAGGCAAAAAGCTAAAGCTATATCATTTTGACCTTTTCCGCGCTGGGGAAGAAGACATGGAAAACCTGGGCGTGGAAGAATTTTTTGGCATGGAAGACGGAATATCAATAATGGAGTGGTCCGAAGCAGCCAGCAGCCTGGCAGAAAAAGCCGGATATGTAAAAATGATATTTGAGCTGGCTGGCGGCAACAGCCGCATAATAAAAACCTATGCCATAGGCAGGCAGGCAAAAAGTTTCTTAAAAAAGACGGAGGAAAAATGGAAAAAGATATCAGCATAGGATTATGCTCTTCTGGTTCAAGGCTTATTGTGGCAATTGAGCATGACGGGCAGATTAAATCCATGAGGCGCAAGCTGTTCAGCCAGGAAACCGCCCTTTTCCCAACAGTAGAAAAACTGCTCCCTCCCGGAAAAGATTTAAGTTCCATAAAAGAAGTATGCGCATTAAAAGGGCCAGGCCGCTTCACTGGAATAAGGATAGCCCTTACCGTGGCAGGAATAATGAATGCCCTTTCAGGCGCAGAAGCTCATTCCGCAACCGTTTTTGAAACTTTGGCATGCCAGGCTTCCGAAAGCAAAGCTTTTCATAAGCATTTTCCTTCCGGAGGGAAAATAGCCGTTCTGATGCAGGCTTTCAGGGAAGAATATTTCTGCGCAATTTATTATGCCGCCGTGCCAGGCAGCCTGCCAGAAAAAAACATGGAGCCCGTATGGCTTCAAAGGCCAGAAATGGAAAAACTGCTAAGAGGAATAAAAGAACCTTTCTTTTGCATTGCGGATGAAGAAGAAAAGCCAGGAATATATGATCTTATCCCTGCGAATGCAATCAGGGCTGCAAAAAATATTTCAAAGATACTTCCTGAATATCTTATCAAAGCTCCAAGGCTTTACGGCGGAGCAGATTTAAAACCCCTGTATCTGAAACCGGCAAAATTTGAACTGGACGCAATGGAAAAGGCCGCGAGGGAAAAAGTCTCTCTCAAATGAGCATAGAGCATAAAAAGATAAAAATAAATCCGCATGATTATGGCAGAGCTTTAAAGGAAAACATAAGCTGCTCAAAGAACAAAAAAAGAACCAGCACAAATGATAATAAGAAGAGCCAGAAAAGAAGACTATCCGTATTTCGTTCTTATTGAAAAACAGCATCCGCTATTACCGCAATGGAGCGAAAATATTTTCATAAAAGAAAATGACAACCCGCATTCCGTAACGCTTTCCGCAGAAGAAAACGGAAAGCCGGTAGCATTTCTGAATTTCATAATTCTAAGGCCAGAAGCAGAGATAAATCTTATAGCGGTTGATAAGGCCTTTCTCCGGCAGAAGATAGCCACAAAGCTTTTGGCTAAGCTGCGCGAATATGCGAAAAAAAACCTGTGCTCATCAATAATTCTTGAAGTACGGGCAGACAATGCCCCAGCCATCTCTTTTTACAAAAAAGAAGGCTTTCATATTGAGGGAAGCCGGCCTAAATTCTATAATGATAACGGAGATGCGCTTCTGATGCGCGCCGCCGCAAATAAGGAGATTCAAAGTGAAAAATAAAAGGATATTTTTTCCATTAAGCCTAGCCGCAATGGCAGCCGCATTAGTTCTTTCATCTTTTGCGGAAAAAGCCTATGCCCAGACTTATTATGAAGACGATACTTTTTACGACACGGAATATAGCGAAAAAGAAGCCATTCGCAAAGCAGAAGAGGAAATAATGTCTCTGCCTGCAGATCTTCCAAATTCAGGAATAAAACTTACAACAGACTCCGTATCGGAAGCATCAAAGTTTTTTGCGGAGGCACTTATTGAAGAACAGAAACGAAATATACCTGCCGCCATGGCAAGCCTAAAAAAGGCCATTGAAGCTGCTCCCCCCGACAGCTTGTATATTTATCAGCATGCCGCCGAACTGGCGCTTGACACAGGCCTTTATGATGACGCTGAAAAATGGGCTGATTATCTTATAATGAAAGATTCTTCTTCTGCGCAAAACTGGGTTCTGTTTGGAAATTCCAAATGGGCAAAGGAAAAACCTGCTGAAGCCAGAGAAGCATACCTAAAAGCTCAAAAACTTGACCCCAATAATTATGAGGCCCTTTATCAGTATGCGATTCTAATAAGCGAACAAAATCCAAACCAAGCCCTAAGCTGCCTGGAAAAATATAAGAAAATAAGGCCGGAAGATTCTGCTGAAATTGATTATCGCATTGCCGTAGTCTACAATATTAAAGGGAACATGCCTAAAACAGAGGAATACCTGCTGAAATCAATAAAAGAAAATCCATATCATGTGCCCTCACTGTACTCTCTTATTGAGCTTTATGAAATAAAGAAAGACACTGCTTCAGCTGTTCAAATGATGGAAAGGCTTGCAGAGACAGAGCCAGGCAATATAAAGCTGCTAAAACAGATAGCGGAAATATCCATGGAAACAGACATGGAAAAAGCAGAACGCTATTTCAGAATGATTAAGAAGACAGACAAGACCGACCCTGATGCCTGTTTCTGGCTTGCGGCAACCGCAGAAGACAATAAAGATTATGCTGAAGCCGCAAAGCAGCTTGAAGATTCCCGTTCCCTATGGAAACAGCCAGATCTGCTAATGAGACTGGGGTTTTATTATACCCAAACTAACAGATACAAGGAAGGCGTGGAATTGCTGGAAAAAGCTTATGAAAAATTTCCTGAGAATGAGAACATAGCATATTATCTGGCATTAGGCCTTGATGACCTTGGCCGGACAGAAAAAGCCTATGAGATTTTGGATCTGCTTGCGCGAAAAAAACCAGACAACAAGGAATACAGATATCTGTTAGCCCAAATATGCGATAAGCTTAACAAAACCGATGAAATGGAACAGCATTTCAAGGAATTTTTAAAAATGTCTCCTGACGATCCTTCGGCATTAAATCATTTGGGATATTCTTTAGCCGAGCGAGGCATTAAACTGGAAGAAGCAAAAAAATACATAAGCAGGGCGCTTGAGCTCGTGCCAGACGATGGAGCCTACATAGATTCCATGGCTTGGGCAGAATATAAGCTTGGCAATATGGAACAAGCCATGGAAATGATAATAAAAGCCAAAAATGCCTTGCCGCAAGACCCTGTAATTTGGGCACATTATGGCGAAATAAACCAAGCTGCCGGAAAACTTGAGGAAGCTTGGAAAGGCTGGAAAAGCGCTTATATTTTAGACACAAATAATAAAGAAGAAAACAGCAAAAAAATAAAAGAAATTGAAAAAAAACTGCCTGCAAAAAAAGCACCAGAGCTGCATTCCTGGTACTATCAGGCTTTTCTGCCTTTAGGAAAGGATTTTTCAGCATTCGGCAGCATTGAAACTCAAGTAAAAGGAAAGAAAATAAAGGCAGATATCATCGTAAGATATGATGAGTCTTCCGGCTCATTAAAGCTAACGGCATTAAGCCCTCTTTACTCACCTATATGGTCAGGCCAGTCTGATGGCAATTCTGCCATTATGGACTTGCCGGAAATTGAAGGCATTGACAAAGAGGCTTTCCGTTCATGGGCTGCGCTCATGCTGCATGAGCTGCGCGACTGGCATGCCGGAAAATACCAGCAGGCAATAAAGAAAAGCTGGAAAGGGAAAAAATATACATCTTCAAACGGAATTAAAGTAAAAATTGACGATGACGGTTTTCCGAAACAGGCAAAAAGCTCAAGAAATAAAAAAATGAAGCTTGAATTTGATGACTATTTCCTAAATAACATGTATTTTTTCCCTGGCACGGTTAAGATAAAAATACCGTTCTTCAAATTGAAACTTAAAATAACCCCGGAGAAATTAAAGCTGAAGAGCTTTAATGGCTTTAACGGCAGCAATCAGCTATAACCGGCTGCATATCCAATATATATTTATGACAAAGGAAGAATAACAGATGATAAAGATAAAAGCGCCTGCAAAGATTAATCTTTTTTTGGAAATTACAGGAAAACGTCCAGACGGTTTCCATGACCTTGAAACAATATTTGCCAAAATTGAAATTTATGACGAGCTCTGTTTCAACAAAAAAGAATACGGCGGTTTTTCCATGAAAGTAAATGGGGACATACCTGGCAGCGGCCTGATTAAAGACAATATAGTATATAAAGCCGCAATGAAATTTTATGAGGCTTTTCCGAATGTTAAACCGGCGGCTGACATCGTATTAAACAAAAACATACCTGTAGGCGCAGGATTAGGCGGAGGCTCATCGGATGCTGCCGCATGCCTGCTGGGGCTTTGCAAACTACATGACATAGATTCAAACACATATATAACAAGGCTGCGAAAAATAGCCGCAGAACTCGGCTCGGACGTGCCTTTCTTTTTGGTAAAAGGCCCGGCTGCTATAGGCCGCGGAAGAGGCGAAATTCTTGAGACAATAGAAATGAATGGCCGGCTTCCTTATGTTATTCTCGTATATCCTCCTAAGCCAGTATTCACTAAAGAAGCTTATGGCAAATTAAAGCTCGGCACAGAAAAAGAAATATCGGCAAATATAAAGCAGATGTCATTGATAGCCGATTCTTTAAAAAAAGGAAATTTCCAGCCATCTAAGGCTAATTTGTTCAACAGGCTGGAAGAGCCCGTGCTGCCTGGCAGGCCTGACATTGCCGAAATAAAAGAAATGCTGCTCGCCGCCGGCAGCGAAGCCGCACTCATGTCTGGTTCCGGCGCATCTTGTTTCGGCCTCGCATCATCGCAAAAGAAAGCTGAAATGATAGCCTCCCGCTTAGAGCTTAATGACGAGTGCCGCATTTTTGTTGCCGGATTTGCTAAAATATAATTGTAGTATGATTCCCGGGTTGTGTAACGGTTAGCACAGGCGACTTTGACTCGCCTAGTCATGGTTCGAATCCATGCCCGGGAGCATAACAATAAAAATCCCCATGCCTGAAAGCACGGGGATTTTTCATATTATAAAGAGATAACAAGCAAATAAAGCCCGAAAATTTGCGCTAAAGCTATCTTACCGTTACGCTCTTGGCAAGATTGCGCGGCTTGTCTATGTCGCAGCCCTTAGATAAAGCAATATAATATGCGAACATCTGCAAGGGTATGACGGTAAGCATCGGACTGAAAATTTCCGGCACGAATGGGATTTTTATGTAATGCGCGGCTTTCGCTATGGCTGCGGATTTTTCGTCCACAATGGCAAGCACATCAGCTCCCCTGGCCTTTGATTCAGCCATGTTGCCATTGACGAGTTCCAGGTTTTCAGATGACACTGCAATAGCTATTACCGGCATACCCGGATAAATTATGGCAATAGGGCCATGCTTCATTTCCCCGGCGGCATATCCCTCAGCGTGAACATAAGAAATTTCCTTTATTTTCAATGCTCCTTCAAGAGCTATCGGGTAATTGAAGCGGCGGGAAATAAACAGAAAATGCTCGCTCTTTGCGAAAGTCTCGGCGGTTTTCCTTATATTTTTCTCGTCGGCAAGAATTTTCTCTATGTGCCTTGGCAGCTTGACAAGCTCCGCCGCATACTCTTCTGCCTTGGAATCGTCCATCGTTCCCCTGATTACGGCGAAATGTCCGGCAAGAATGTACAATGATGCAAGCTGTCCCAGGAATGCCTTTGTGCTGGCCACGCCTATCTCCGGGCCGCAGCGTGTATACAATGTGTAATCGGATTCCCTCGTGAGGGTTGAGCCTACAGTATTCGTTATCGCAAGTATTTTAGCACCGGCGGCCCTGGCTTCCCTTACGGCAATTATCGTATCAAGAGTCTCGCCGGACTGGGATATTGCTATAACGAGCGTTTTGCCGTTCAGCATTTTTGCCCTGTCCGAAAATTCCGATGCGAATTCCGCAAAGCATGGAATACCGAAGCTGCCGAATATGCGGCAGCCCACCAGCGCGGCATGATTTGCCGTGCCGCAGGCCACGAACTGTATCTGCTCCATGCCTTTTATGAAATACGACGGTATTCCCAGCTCCCGTATTACAAAATCACCGTCCATAGGCATCGTCCTGCCCCGGAGAGTGTTTTCCACTGCAGCCGGCTGCTCATGTATTTCCTTAAGCATGAAATGCTCATAGCCGCCTTTTTCGGCCATTGCGGCATCCCATTCAATTTCCGTCAGTTTTCTTTCAAGCGCATTGCCTTTGAAATCATAAAATACTATTGAATCCTTTTTTATTACCGCTATATCCCCATCCTCGGCGAAATAAACCTGTTTTGTGTATTTCAGGAATGCGGAAACGTCAGATGCGGAAAAATTGCCATCTTTCCCTTTTCCGATTACAAGGGGGCTGTGCATTCTGGCAGAAATTATAAGTTCCGGACAGCGGCTCCATATAGCGGAAACGGCGAAAGAGCCTTCAAGTTTTGAAACTGCCCTGCGGAATGCCTCAAAAAAATTTCTTTCAAGAGTTTCAGCAGGAGCTTTTTTACGGAAACTGCCGCCGCATATCTTTTTAAGCTCCGCCTCTATCAGGTGAACTATTGTCTCGGTATCTGTCTCGGATTTGAAGGAATGGCCTGAATCAATGAGATTTTCCTTAAGGCCAGGATAATTCTCTATTATACCGTTATGTACTACCACGAGTTCGCCTGTGCAGTCCGTATGCGGATGGGCATTCTCCTCTGAAGGTGCGCCGTGCGTGGCCCATCTTGTATGGCCTATCCCGGCCATGCCATGCTGCGGAGGCCGCTCATTTACCTGGTTTTTCAGAAGCTGCACCCTGCCGGAAACCCTGTTGAGATAAAGTTTCCCATTTTTCTGCGCAAGCGCAATTCCGCAGGAGTCATAGCCCCTGTATTCAAGCCGGCAGAGTCCTTCTATGAGAACATCGTCCGTCTGTCTGCTGCCCACATAACCTGTTATTCCGCACATGATGCTGCCCCAGGCTTTTATGCCTCTATTATCGCCTTAAGCTCTGAAACAGCCTCTTTAAGCCCAGAGAATATAGCCCTGCTTATCACGGAAAATCCGGCATTAACGCAAGCCATGTCCGGTATTGCGGCAATAGGCTCAATATTATAGTAAGACAAGCCTCCGCCTGCCTCTATATTCATTTTCAGCTCCTTTACTAGATATGACGCAAGCTGTATTTTTTCAAGTTCTGCGGCCTGATTTTTTTTGCCTCTTGATAATGAATAATTAACGGCAGAAAGGTTGACTGTGTCTGCGCCAAGATTATGAGCATCTCTAAGAGCCTGCGGAACCGGATCGCAATATATGCCTGTCTCTATTCCGGCTTCGCTGAACATTTTTATCATTTTTTCTGTCTGTGCCATATTATTTTTGCAAAGCAGAAGCCCGCCGCAAGCAGATCTCTCTTCTTTTTTTTCAGGCACAAAACATACCGAGTCAGGCATTATAGAAAGAACAGCATTTTCCATTTCAGGAATTGGAGCAATCTCAAGATGAAGCTGGCCGGGAACTTCCCGCCTTACACGCTCCAAGTCAGAAAACTGTATATGTTTTTTGTCCGCGCGATAATGCATTATTATAGTATCTGCGCCAGAAGCAAGTATAATTCTTGCCGCCTCTACCGTATCGGGATTCTGGCTATGACGCGCTTCGCGAAGCGTTGCGATGTGATCTATATTAATTCCAAGTCTTACCGGCTTCATAATTTATAATGCTCCAAACAAGCTAATTGCTTTCTAAAATTGCTCCGTTTCCTATTATTCAGCGACAGCTGCTGAATTTGAGGAATAATGTTTTAGTATTTCTTCACCTGCGGCCTGTACCAAATCATTATTTTCGCCTTCCACCAGCAGGCGCAGCAGAGGCTCAGTGCCTGAATAGCGTATGAAAACCCTGCCATCTATCTTACTTTCAATATCTGATATAAGCTTCTTCAAGCCTTTTACATTCTCAAGAGGAGGCTTCTCCGAAACTTTTACCGACTTAAGGTATTGCGGATACCGTTTCCAGCCTCCCCGTATAGCGCTAAACGGCTTGCCGCAGGAGCGCGCCACAACTAAGGTCTGCAATGCTGTCAGCAGCCCGTCCCCGGTAGGAAAAAATTCTCTGAATACTGTATGTCCGCTTGTTTCCCCACCGATTTTATAATTCAGCCTTTCAAGAGCATCGGTAACATTTTTGTCGCCCACAGGCACCTGCTCAGTTCTTATTCCTTTGCTTTCCAGGAATTTTATAAGGCCAAGGTTTGACATATATGTAACAGATACGCCATTATTGGTAAGGCGGCCTCTTTCCTTTAAAAAGGGAGCCACGGCTGCAATAACATCATCGCCATCCATTTTATTGCCGCATTCATCGCAGAAAAGACAGCGGTCAGCATCGCCGTCCAGGCTTATGCCGCAGAAAGCATGGGCGCTTGGCGCAGCTTCAGCTATTCTGTCCGTATGCAATGCTCCGCAGCGTATATTAATATTGTTCCCGTTAGGATGATTTCCGACGAAAACAGTTTCAGCTCCCAGCTTCTCAAAAACCTTTGGAGCTATTTTAGTGGCTGCCCCGTTAGCGCAGTCCACTACCAGTTTGACGCCTTTCAAATTAAATCCTTCAGGCAAGGTACTCAGCAGAAAATCTATATATTCTGAAGAAAAATCTTTTTTTGCCATTTGCGGAAAAGCCTTTCTAAACTTAACAGGCTGTTCAGACAAAAGCATGCTTTCTATTTCCTGCTCCAGCTCATCATTGAGCTTTCTGCCATCTGGGCCAAAAAATTTTATTCCGTTAAATTCAGGAGGATTGTGGCTTGCGGAAATGACAACCCCGAAATCAGCTTTTTCTTTTTGGACTATATAGGATATCGCCGGCGTAGGAATAATTCCAATATTTACAACCTTAGGCCTGCCAGCCTTGCCGCATGCGGCTCTAAAGCCTTCGCATAGATACTTTCGTATTTTCTGGGCAGAAGCCCTAGTGTCCATTCCTATAAATATTGAAGGAACGCCGTCCTCTGGTTTACGATGCCTTGTAAGAGCTGAAGCGGCGCAATAAGCAATCCTGCTTATGAAGTCTTCCGTAAAAGGATAGTTCCACGGCACGCCTCTGATTCCGTCAGTTCCAAAAAATTTGCCCATACAAATGCCTCAAAAATAAAAAAATTAGCAAAACGGCTTCAATATTTTATATTATATCATTATAGGAACAGCCAAGGCTAACAGGCCAAGGCATCCAAAAAGGAAGGATGGCCGAGCGGTTTAAGGCATCAGTCTTGAAAACTGACGTACTCTTAATGGGTACCGTGGGTTCGAATCCCACTCCTTCCGAAAAAAAGCCTCAGTAGTATGAGGCTTTTTTTATGTAGAAGAAAGGACAACACAGTGTGTCCCGCCGCTATGCTGTACGCGTTGCTACAGCTCCGCGTTTTCCCGCCCTAAAAACGACATACTATGTCGTTTTTACCCTAAAGGGACGGGCACCAGGATTCGAAAGGCGGAAAAGCGTTTTTTAGCAAAAAAATGCTTTGAGCCCTGCCTGAAGGCTGCCGGGAACAAAAAGAGGCAGACCGGAAGGCGAAATTCCACTCCTTCCGTTTCCCTCTGAAACATTGTCTGACGTCGCAAAATGCCATAAAAAGCATTGCCCCGACGGCAGTTTTATTTTATATTTCCGCTTAATGCTTACAAAATGCCCTGTTTTACCGTCCCGGGAATCTCCCCAAAGAACATTTGAGCCTCCCTAAACAGCTTTGAGACCGTATTGCCCCCCAACTCTCAAAACTTATTTCTCAAACTTCCGACATCTGCAATTCCAGCATCTGTTCTTCACATTAAAGCCGTATCCGATTTCGCAACTTTTTTTCCTAGAATAATGCGTTCTAGCGGCATATAATATTACCATGAGCAAACAAAATGCCTTACCGCTTTTCTATCATATCTATATTTATGCAACAAATGCTTGCGCAGGCGATTTTATGCTTGAACGTTTAAGCAGATGCATAATGGAACATGATCCTGAATTATGGAACTCAGAGGATGCTGAAGAATATATTAAAACCTTTGATACAAAAAAAATAATACAAGACATTAAAAAGAAAACTGATAACAGCGAATTACTAAAGATAAGGCATTTCCATACCCCAAAAAGCAAAACCGAATATCTGAAAATATCAATGCCATTAGAAAGCGCTAATGAAATTATGACTAAAATAATATTATTAGCCGCAGAATATGGACTGGCGATATTGGATATAACAAATAACTGCAAGATCATTTACAAAAACATTTTTGATGATTCTCCCATAAAATTCAAAAAAAGGAAAAATGAGCTTATAAATGCCATACAGCACGAGCAGGAATTAAAACCTCTGTTTATGAGCAGGAAAATAATAATTTCTGAAGGAGACTGGAATAATACCGCTTATGTTCTGATTTTCAAAAAAAATGAAAAGATTTCTTTTCTAAACAGAACGCAGGCTTTCCATTCATTTTTAAAAAAAATTATTAATGATGAAGAGAAGCTTGAATGCAAGAATCATTGCTTCACTGTTATAAGCTTAAAAAACAAATATGAAATAAGTTTCAGCCTTGAAGGGTACAAGAAAAACGCAGATATAATAGGATATGTTGATGAAAAAGGATTGGCAAAAACAGAAAATCCAAAAAGAATAAGCATTTATAAGGCATTCAGGGAATTGAAAAAATTTAGCGATGACGAAGAAATAGATATTATGTCTAGGCTAAGTCTTCCTGAAATGATTTATAAATATCCTAATCCGGCAGACAGATTCGCCGCAAGCCTGAACATAGCTAAAAAAATCAGACGCATGCCATTTGACATAAGTTTATCAGGCCAGCGTTTCGGAGGTTCTTATCTCACGCTTTACAAGGCAAAAGCCAGCATTATTGATGAAGACACAGAAGAAACATCCATGCTTTGCATTGAGGAAAGCAGCTTTTCATATCTGCTGCCTATAATAAAAAAAGAATGTCCGCAAATAATAGACACTTATTACACAGAAACATTTATTTCCAGTTTCATCTGGAAGAAAATAATCGCAAGAATTGAAAATACGAAAAAAATGCTCTTAAGCAATAACCGCTGCGATGAAATGCTTGAAATAGCAAAAGATTTTTCGCTTATCAAATTTGACAAAAATGAAACAGAGGAACACTTTTTTAACTCATATTTAAGACTAGAAGACAATGGCATGGATTATTTTTATAAACATAGGCATAAAATATGCGAATTTTATGATTTTGTATTGCAATGGCTTAAAACACAGCTTGATGATGAATATTTTGACATAATAATAAGCATCATGGGGCCATAATGCCTGCTAAAAACATACTGGAAAAACATGGCATTTGCCTAAATATATAATCCTTTTGATATAATTTATTTAAACGGCACAAACCTGCTTCAGTAAGTTAGATTATTGAAACGGCTTCATAATTTTTTTATTAATTCATAATATGAAATACCTTCATAATTACAGCATAATACTAGATGACATGGACATGAAGCATTATAGGATAAGGCCTATATCAGCATTAAAATATGCCCAGGATTCTTTTGCCAGGCTCACTTCCACAAAAAGGCTGGGTGCTTATGATCTGCATGCCATTGGAATGTGCTGGGTCGTAGGCGAATGCAATATGGAGTTTGAAGGCAGCCTTCCCTTCTGGTCGGAAGAAATAACTGTGGAAATATGGATTTCAGAAATAACAAGGCTTAAGATTTATTCAGATTTCCGCATTCTTTCAAAAGGGAAGGCTTTTGCAAAAGGCAATATGTGCTGGATTATTCTCAATGAAAACAGCAGAAGGCCGGAAAAGACAGATTGTTTTGCAGAAAAATTTTCTGTTCACACAGAACTTGCCATAGGCGAACATAAGAAATTTCCGCATTATGACACAGATGTAAAAATTGCAAGTACAAGCTACACAACAAACTTATCTGACATAGATTTCAACGGTCATGTAAATAATAAGAGCTATGTGAACATAGCCGAAAAGACTGTCCCGGCTGAATTTAGCGAAAGGCACCGGCTTAAGAGCATAAGCATAAAGTTTAACAAGGAAACTTTCCTCGGAGACATGCTGACCTGTACAGCATACAAATGCGGAATGACAGACAATTATGCGCATAAGATTACCAGGAATGAAACAGATGTATGCGACATTCTCTCCAGCTGGGAAGAATATAATGACAGGGGAACAATACTTGAAGCCGATTTGAAAATCAAGACCGAAGGCTGGGCAGAGCCTCATACGGATATTCTCTAGTAAGGCAATGCACAGCACCGCCGTATGCGGCAATGCCTCCGCAGTCTATGCCTATTACAGGCTTATCGGCATGTCTTTTTATTATTGAAAGCGCTGCTTCATCTTCCGGCAGCCCGTATTGAGGGACAAATACTGCCCGTGAAGTTTCCAGAAAATTCGCATATACGCCTCTGGCATCCAGGCTTAACTTTTCAGAGTGATTGCCGCATGGCAGAAAAATTATTTCCGCATTTGGCAAAAAATTCTTTATTATTTCAAGCCTTTTCTTTAACAAGCCGCTCAGATAAGGCTCAAAACTTTCATCGCTTACAAGCAGCTTATTGCCTAAAAACTGCATAAAGCCGTCTATATGGCATACTTTGTCGCCAGCCTCTTTTGGCAGCCATGCTATTCTGCACGGGCCAAAGGCTTTTTGCAATAATTTTTCAGCGCGCTGCCGCTCCCCTTTTGCTGATTTGCGAAATATTGAGGGCCTTGAAAAACAGAACACCGCATTTCTGTTTTTTATTATGTTTCCCCCGTCTATACGCAGCGGAAGCATTTCAGCATTAGGAAACAAGCCTTTCACTGCATTGCGTATTCTCTCATTAAAGGCAGGAACATAATTAGCGTAATTAGGATTGAAGAAAAAACTGTAAAATTTCCCATCGTCAGGATTATGCTCAGGCATGAAATCCCTCAGCCATATATCTGGCAAAGAAAGAGGAATTACTTTATGAAAACATTCCAGCCTGGAGCGGAAGCCCTTAAAAAAAACGGAATATCCCGGATATGTTCTTTCAATGGAATCATCAGGCCTAGCCAGGCATATTATCTCATCGCGCATTATTTCCACCGCTTATATCAGAATCATCCGAGCAGGCGCTTTATAAAGCTTAGGAATTTATCATTATGCGGCATATACCTGAATGGCAGATCCGGCCAGTTTTTATTGCAGTAAATGCTTTTATAATGAGAAAAGGCACGGAAGCCTGCCTCGCCGTGATAGCTGCCAATTCCGCTTTCGCCAATGCCGCCAAAGCCCATTTCAGAAGATGCCAAGTGCATTATAGTGTCATTAATGCAGCCTCCGCCGAAACGGCATTTTTCAATAATATGCCTGGCCGCCGCCTTGTCTTTAGAAAAAACATATAAAGCAAGCGGCTTAGGCTTTTCGGCAAGAATTTCAAATATTTCTGTTTTTTCCTTATATTCAAGCACTGGCAGCAGAGGCCCGAATATCTCTTCCTGCATTATTTTATCCTGCCATTTAGCATCGCAGATTATAGAAGGCTCAATTTTCAGCTTAGCGGAATCAAATTTCCCCCCGTAAAAAATATTTGAGGAAGCAATAAGACCGCAAAGTCTGTCAAAATGCTTTCTGTTAACTATGCGTCCGTAGCTGGAATTTAACAGCGGATTTTCGCCGTATTGTATTTTTATCTGCTCTGCAAGCTGCTTGCGCAATTCTGCAACTGCGGAATAATGGCAAAGCACATAATCCGGGGCCACGCAGGTTTGGCCGCAGTTAAGGAATTTGCCGAATACGATGCGGCGGGCGGCTATTTTAATATCAGCGGTTTCATCAACTATGCACGGGCTTTTGCCGCCAAGCTCCAGCACTGCCGGAGTAAGATTTTCAGCAGCATGCATGTAAATTTCCCTGCCAGCCGCAACGCTGCCAGTAAAAAAGATCAGGTCAAATTTTTCTTTTATTAAGCTTCTGGCAGCCTCAATGCAGTCGCATGCGCAGAAAACATACTCCTCGGCAAAACATTCTCTAATTATCCGTCCGGTTATCTTAGCTGTTTCAGGGGCATTGCTGCTGGGCTTCAGCATTGCCGTATTGCCTGCGGCAATGGCATCAGCAAGCGGCTCAATGCACAGCAGGAAAGGATAATTCCACGGGCTTATTATAAGCACATTGCCTAAAGGCTCCGGCTTTACATAGCTTCTTCCAGGGAAACTGACAAACGGCGTATGCACAGGCTTTTCAGCAGCCAGTTTCTTAAGATTTTTTATAAGATAAAAAAGCTCCTCAAGCACAAGGCCTGTTTCGCACATGAAAGCCTCAAAATTATTTTTTCCCAAATCTGCGGCAAGGGCCGCGCTTATTTCTGCTTCATGCGCAAGCACTGATGCGCGCAGCTGTTTCAGCTTTTCAATGCGAAAATGGACAGGCAGAGTCTCTCCGCTTTCAAAATATTTACGCTGTTTAAGCCTTATAGCATTCAAATCCATATTTTCTCCTTAAACTGCTTTTCACAACAAATAATGCCTGCATAATAAAGCCGGCATATAATTTAGAAACAGAACATAATGGCGCAAGCCTTCAATTTTAAGAATTTAAAAATTTCGGCAAAAATGGCTAAAGTTCAGCCTCTGCAAGTTCATTATAATAATCCAGCACGGAAGAACAGAAAAATTTATCCAAAACCGAAATATCGGCATGCTTTTCAGGCAAAGCCTCAGCAAGAGCCATATAATGCTCAATGTTATGCTCTATCCAGGAATTGATGCGTAAGTCCGGCCTGTCCGTTTTTAGCTCTCCCTGCTTTTTTACTTCTATTATTTTAAGCAGAAAATCCCTTGCATAGGAATCTTCCGCAAAAGGAAGCAGTTCAGGTATTGTTATGCCTGGCGGACAGTTTCTCTTTTCCATGAAGGCACAAGCCAGGATTGTGCGCAATATGTAAAGGTATTTTTTCAGCCGCACCGAATTGCGGTTTCTAATATAAACCTCGTAATTATGCCTGGATAAATGAATATAAGAATAAATAAGGGCTTTCAGATCCAAAAAAGAATGTGAAAGCTTCCTGAAACGCTCTATTTCAGGGCTGGTTCTGTAAACAATGGGACTGGAAAGCCATTCATACAGGGACATATTGCTTTTGTAAAACAGACCCAATGCCTTTTTCAGATCCCAGCCGGAAAAATCAAGGTCATTTTCTTTATCTGTGAAATCTATGCAGTCTCGCCTCTTGCTTACCGAAAGGTAAAAATCAGGACGGCTTATATAAATAAAGCGAATGTCATAATCGCTGTCTTCAGAGGCGAAGCCCCACATGCGGCTACCGGACTCAATGGCATAAATTATTTTAACAGCATTGTCTTTCTCTATTTTTCCCAGCGCGGAAAGTATTTTTTTCTTCATTATCCACTCCGAATTTGCATGAAATCATGATGTTTTTAACTTGCTTTTGAGGCAATAAACAGAATCATTGCCTGCGGATTTTCCCTGATTCCGCTCAGAAAGCCCTGGCTTTTTTTAGTATCCAGGCTGAGAAGAGCCCGAAAAGCGCAATCGGGGATATGCCTGCCATAGCCGGGGACATTATTTCCGCATTGCCCACTTCCTGGCTGAAAACCAGAGAAGCCCAAAACAGAAAGCCTATGCCTATGGCCAGGCCATAACTGTAAAAGCGGCTGTTTCCCGTAAACATAAGCGCCATTGCCGCCCCTATCAGAGCCATTATCAGATTGGCAAACGGGGCAGACAGCTTGCACCACATAAGAGTTCTTTCCGTTACAGAAGGGGCGCCTACCAGCTTCAGCTTGCTTATTCGGCCATTCAGTCCTTTAAGATTTATTCCGTCCGGCACCAGATTTTCCAATATCAGGTCGCCAGGGCCTACAGGCACATGCACATCCTTTGTTTTGTATCTCTTCACTGCCAGCACTGGGGAATTGTCATATTTGGTTTCCACGGCATTGCGAAATTCCCAATGCCCGTCCGCATTTGCATCTCTGACATCAGGTTCCGAATCCTTAGCCCATACTGCAGTAACGGCACGCAGCGAATATTTTATCTTGCCTTCGGAATATTCGCTTAACATAACATCATGCATTGTGTTTATGCGCCCGTCAAAAACCTTACAGGTAATGAATTTGCCTTCTCCGGCAGAAAAAGAAACATTATTGACAACCAGCCTTGCCCAGTCATCGCGGCCTCTTATATCCCGCCTAAAAATATGCTCTGACTCTAAATACAGCTCAGGAGCAATTGTTTCCTGAACAGCAAACTGAATCAGGCCTGCCATGGCTGCGCAAAGCAGCAATGGCTTTATCATGTCAAAAGGCCGCCAGCCGCCAGCCATGCCTGCCTTCCATTCGCCGGAAGCTACCATTTTTCCCAAGGCCATAAGAACTGCAAGCAGCGTGGCGATAGGCATTATCTTAACCATGAAATAAGGGGCCTGGCAGAGTATGTATTTTAGGAAAACGAATATGCTTACTTCGCCTTTTGTGAAAACATATAAATGGCCGAAAATGTTCCCAAGCAGCAGCAGAGCCGTAAAAACAGCCAGGCTGCCAAGAAACGGGCCCCAAAAGCCTTTTGCTATATAGCGCTGAAATATTTTCATCATTTTCCAGAAAGACGCTTTTTCCAAAGCGTTCCGCCTGCTATGAAACCGGCGGCAGTGGGAATCCACATTGCCCATGGATAAAAAACAGGATTCTTGCGTGCAAGCATCATGCTGCCTACTGTAAAGCCATAATAGAAAAACAGTATCAGCAGGCTTAAGGCGAAGCCGGCTGATTTGCCGCGCTTATCTAATGATATTCCAAGAGGTGCGCCGATAAAGAAAAAAAGCAGAGGGCCAAAAGAAAGCACTATGCGCGAAACGGCCTCACATTTAAAGCTGCTTGAATCTTCATCATCAAGGCTGCCGCTTTCAGCAAGCTTATAAAGCTCAAAGCTGTTAAGCTCCCGTTTATCCTGTTTTTTCTTTTTGCCTTCTGCAAAAAACTGAAGCACGGTCTCATAAGCAGAAAAACTTCCGTTTATCAGTCTTCCAGGCTGGCGGCTGTCAGTTTGAGAAAACTGGCCATCATAAAGCTGCACAAGCATGCCTCTGTCCCCTGAAGCCCTATACCAGCCGCTGCCTGCGTTCATAAGCATAACAAGCGAAGAATTTTCCTTGTCCGTGCGCTGTATTAACTTAACTCCGCGCATTTCGCCTGTTATGGAATTAACATCTTCAGCATATAGAGACCAGTCTGAAATCTTCTGAAAAGTTTTAGGCTTTAGGTTTATGCGGCTTATGCGCTGCATCATTATGCGCGCATAGTCGGCAGAGCGGGCAAGGCATTCAGGCCCGGCAATATTATTAACATAAAGCAAAAAAACGGAAAGCATGGCCGATGCAATGAAAACCCAAGAAAAAATATCAAAAAATGAATATCCTCCCGCGCGCAAGGCAATAATTTCCCCATCCTGGGACATCTGCCCCAGGCTAAGAAGCAAAGCCAGCAGAAAGGCTATTGGCAGGCACATGCCTATGATATTGGGCAGCATGAAAAGTATGCTTTTGCCTAAAAAATAAAATGAGAAGCCTGAAAGAGCCCCGCTATGCACCAGCTGCATAAAGTTAACCATAAGCAGCAATCCGGCAAAAATGCCTAAAGAAAGCATCAGATACCTGAGAAATATTCCCAGCACATAGTATTTGGCTATTGGTAGGCGCATTTATTATATTCTATTATATTATTGAAGGCTGGCAAAACAGCCTTGCGCAGACTGCGTTGCTTTCTGTTAAAAAAAGAAAAAACGCAGATATGTTTTTATTTTTTGGCAGAAAATGTGAAGCTGAGAAAATTATTATCAATTGTTCTTGCAGGGCTGCTTGCTACGGCAGCTCCTCTTCCATTGTCTTCTGCCAGTTTTGAAGATGAAGGCTTTGGCTTCTCAGACATTGCGCAGGACAGAAGCCGATTCAGCATAAGCGGCAGGCAGGCAGGAGAGAAAATCCTAAAAAGCAATGATGCCGAAACGGAAAAGTCAGGCATTAATGATTCTGCCGGCCAAAAGGCACGCCGCCCTTATTCCAGGACCGGCTATGCAGGCTCTCAGCGCAAAACAGAACAAAACAAGGATACAGGCAATGCAGCCAGCCGGCAAAACGAAGCCCAGCAAAAAGAAGAAAAAAACTATTCTAAAAAACGCAAGAAAATTGAAGGGATATGGAAAAATGTAAGGAATGAAATAGATACCGGAATATTTGAGGAAAAAAATGAAATAATTCCTCCGTCTTTAAGCGAAGCATACACGCAAGACGGGCTTCAAGTTCCGATGAAAATGTCACCGCAGCTGGAATTTAAGGATTCCGGAACGTCTCTTGAAGTAACAGGCAGAAAAGTAATCTCAGTCAATTATACCGGAAAGCGGTACATGAAAGAACAGACAGACACCACCCGCGACCGCAGCACTGGAGCATTTGAGATAAATCAGGAAATGCAGATAAAGATGAAAGGAAAGGTCGGCGAAAAAATATCCGTAAACATTGACTATGATGACACAAAAACAGACAAGCAGGATATTTCCGTAGTGTATACAGGCAATACCGATGAAATAGTGAAGCAGGTAGTATTCGGCGACATAGACATGACTCTGCCAGCAACGGAATTTGTTTCTTACAATAAGCAGCTTTTCGGAATAAAAGCTGAAATGCAGGCGGCAGGCTTCGGAATGACCGTGTTGGCCTCCCGCACGAAAGGCGAATCTAAAACAAAGCAGTTTACCGGCAATACGGAATTCCAAAAGGTTGACATATATGACACATCATACATACGCAGGCGGTACTATGATGTTACCTATGGCCATTCCGGAGAATTTACAATAAAGAGCAATACTGAAAAAATATACATTGACCGGCAAAGCGCAGACCCTATAGACAATATTACCGTTTTTGAAATGACAGCCGAAGACTATGACATGCCCGCACAGACATATACAGGCCGGTTCCGCCTGCTGAAAAGAGGCGTGGACTATGTTATGGACTATGCAAACGGCATAGTTAAGTTTTCAGGCTCTCTGGCCTCAAATGCCGTAGTTATATTGGACTATACCCGTTCTGACGGCCAAAAGCTGTCAGACATGACCGGAACTCCGGGAACATACAAAATACTGAAAGCAAAAGATGACAAATATGCCACAGAAGCCGGCACCAGAAGAGAGCTTAAGACATACTATTCAATAGGCGTAACAAATATAGTGCGGGATGACTCAAACGGCAATTTCAGCCTTAAGGTGCAAGATCTAAGCCATAATGAAGTCGGTTCTTCGCTAAATCCGCGTCAAACTTATTCGGATACAATAGAAGTGGATTTTGAACAGGGAACTTTCCACCTGCTAAGGCCATTTGGCTCGCCAGACGATCCAAACATTCCTGACCCGCAGATATATGCGGCATCGCCTTCCTCTAAAAGGCTTTTTCACATAGAATATTCATATAAGTTTAAGACTTTCACATTAGATTCAGACATAGTCCCGGATTCGGAATCTGTCCGCATTGACGGCAGGAAGCTGGTTAAGAACAGCGATTACTATATAGACTATGATTCAGGATTTATAACATTCTACAACACCGACCAGATAAACTCCAATTCAGTGATAGACGTTTCCTATGAAGTTTCAGACTTTGGCGGCACGGGAACGCAAACCATGGTAGGCGGAAGAGCTTCTTATAAGCTTGGCGATGTTTTCTCAATAGGCTCAACCGTTCTTTATCAGGGCGGCAGCAAAGGCAAAAATGTGCCTGACATAACTGATTTGGCGAACAGCAGCCTTGTATATGAAGCAGACATACATTTTGACAATATAAAGATAGGCCCGCTGAGCGCAAGCGCGGCTGCTGAAGCCGCATTCTCAAAAACAACTCCGAACCTGGATGATTATGCCATTGTGGAGAACATGGAAAACAGCCGCATAGAGGATTCCGTGCCTGTAGACAAGACATACTGGATAATAGGCGCAAACCCTACTCAATCCCCGGCAGATCCGCTCTCAATAAGCTGGGATAATGAAAGCGTTAAATCCTTGCAGATAAATCCTCAGGCCACAACAGACAGCAGCCAGGAAGTGCTTACAATTGATTATGACTTCACGCTCTCTGATGAAGTGTCATTGGTTTATCCGCTATCGCTTACAGGCTTAGACTTTTCAACCAAAGCCACGCTTGAATTTGTGGTATGGGGAGACAACAGCGATGCCGATGCCGTTGATTTCAACATAGACTTCGGGCAAATGAATGAAGATGCCGACAATTCAGGCGGCCAGACTCTCACATGCTCCAGCGGCTACCAGTCAAACAGCAATCCGAAAACAGAAGACATAAACTGCGACGGGCAGGTAAGTTCATCGGAAGACATAGGCTGGCTTTATGCCCCTGCCGGCAAAAACTCTAAGCGTTACGGTGCATCAAATGGCCGCCTGGACACTGCTGACTTAAACCGCAATGGCCGCCTGGACGGCGAAGAGCTTGCAGGCAGCTTTGGCTACAATAATATTCTTGGATATACTAATTTTGACTGGAACGGACAGATACAGCCGTCTAAAATAAATTTCTCCGGATGGCGCACTCTTTCCGCGCCAATGGGAATAACAGCTGACCAGACCTATTTGTGGAATGCCGTCAAACAGGTAAGAATATCATTGCGCAAAATAGACGGAATATCAAAAAACAGAGGCCGAATAAAGATAGCAAGGCTGACCGCGGTAGGAAATACATGGAATATTAACGAAAGCACAGGCGCTGGCAAAATTGCCGTAGCAGCAGTAAACAATGTAGACAATGCCGATTACAAGCCAATATACCAGGTGCCCGGAGATCCTGCCACGGTATTTGACAAGCTCTACGGCTCCATATCCGACCTTAAAAAGAAAAACAATCTTGAAACAGTAAAAGAACAGGCTCTGCGGATAACATATTCATCATTTACCGTCGCCGATAGCGGCTATGTGTACCGCACATGGGGACAGCGCGTAGACATAGGCCAGCACATATACTTTAAATTTCTGATAAAGAATGAGATTGAGGATGCCAATGTGAAAGCATACCTTAAAGCCGGAAGCGCGGACAATTATTTTATGGCCACCATTCCGCTAGATTTTACGGGCTGGAGGCT
Source organism: Elusimicrobiales bacterium (assembly GCA_024681855.1). Taxonomy (GTDB): domain Bacteria; phylum Elusimicrobiota; class Elusimicrobia; order Elusimicrobiales; family UBA9959; genus CACZRG01. The sequence goes on along the minus strand of JAILAB010000020.1, from coordinate 3,625 downwards.
GATAGAGCTTGAACAGCATGATGAAACAGGAGATGAGATTCCTGATTACTGGATAAACAGATCCCATGCAAATTACAATGTGGAAGTTTCTTCATCAGGAACGCCCAGCCTGCAAAGCCTTTCCCAAATAATTCTAGGCCTTAGCATATCAGACAATGAGCAGCATAACGGCATTATATATCTTAACGATATTTTCGTAGAAAAACCTATAGAAAGAAAGGGCAGCGCCAGAAAGGCAGAAGCGTCTTTTGCGCTGCCAGGCTGGTTCAAAGGAGGCGGAAAATACCTTTATACAGACCGCAGCTTCCAAACACCAGTCACTTCCGTATCTAACCAAGACAGGGAATATTCAAAAGGCTGGCTTGACATAAACAGGATAAAATCTTTTCCAATAAACATCACAGCTTCAAGGGAAACAACTGTAACTCCCAATGCGGCTGTAACCGGCGACAGCAATCTCATAAGCACGCTAATGGAAGGCCGCATAAAGAAGTTTGACGGGAAAGCCACAGGAAGCCTTAACATTCAGAATTTCCCGAAGATAACGCTTAACTATACAAAAGCAGCAACAGATTATAATACTCTAAGCAGAAAAGACGATAAAGACTTATATGAATCTGAATTTGATTATACAACAAGCAGAAACTGGGTTATTTTCCCAAAAACAATAACAGGCAAATATTCTGTTTCCAAAAACCTGATAGATTACAGGCCGGATAACCTGGCTTCGCTAACAAATGTATACGACACGGAAGAAACTTCAGAATACTATAGCGGAAAGCTTACTTTTGTTCCCTGGAAAGGCTCTTCATTCGTTCCTTCCTATTCAAGAAAAACAGTTAAAGAAGAAAAAACACCGCTTTTAGACAGCGGAAAAACAGAGAAATATCCAAAAGCGATGGAACAGAAAGTTGGATTCAATTCCACGCTGAAACTTGCGAAATGGATGGTTCCTGTGTTCAATTATTCAATAAGCACTGAGGAAAGCAATAACATAAGCACAAATACAATTACAGCCGGAACGATAACACGCAGCTATAACATAGGAGACATAAAAACAATAAACCGTTCAGCAAGGGGAGGAGCAAGCCTTACACTGAACTTGAATGACATAATGCCAAAAAACAAACTGCTTCGCTCAATGGTTATGACAACCTCATATTCGCTTGAGGACGGCGACTCATGGTACTATGTTGAAAAGGAATATGATTCCTCTAAACATCTGTGGATTCGCGATGGCATGAAGCCAAAAAATGACCAGGCCATGCTTAACACGCTTACAAACAGAGACACCTATAATGTGACTTTCCGCTGGCAGCCTTTAAGCGCATATAATCTAAGCGGAAGAACAGCAGCTTTGCGCACTCTGTCGTTTACAAATAATTTCACTAAGACAAAACAGCACTCTGAAGTTACGCAAACTGTTACTGACACTTCAAATATCACACTGCCTGATACGGTGATAAGCTTATCAAAGGTTGAAGACCTTTTAAGGCTTAACCGCTGGGCGAAAAATATTGCGCTTAACTTAAAATATTCCAAAAACATTGCGGAAACAAAAACTGTTTCTGAAACTGTTACGGACAATTATTCAGCAGACATTCGCGGAAAACTGTTTAATAAGGTAGATTCGGCCATAACATATACCGCCATGCGTTCCGAATCCACTGATGCGGACACAGCGCAGGTAACAGAGCGCAACAGCAGCGACGTTATAAGCGCGCAAGGAGCTTTTGACTGGAAAAAACTCCGCGTTACTCCTAAGTTTGACTATTCTAAGAATGTGAAAGAAACCACTCTTGGAATAAAAACATCTGACATCACCAAAATGACGCCGGGAATAATGGTAAAGACGGATTTTGCCCTGCCGCGCGGCCTTAGGCTGCCTTTCATGAAGAAAGCCTTAGCTCTTGACAACAGGATATTATTCACCGGCAATCTCACTTATTCCATGTCAAAATCGCCAATAACAGCAAGCGAAAACAATAATCTGCTATCATTTAATTCTACGCTGGATTATGAGGTTACAAAAAACCTGCGCATTACGCTAAATTCCGGGATTCAAAGGTACTGGGCAAAAAAAATACCGGAAGATGACTATCTTTCATACGAGATAGGGAGCACCGTAAGCTTCCAGTTCTAAGGAGATTTATGAAACAAAAAAAAGCATCTGCAATAACAAGGATGGGAAGATATATTTTGAATATATTTCTGCCCAGAGTTTGCCTTTCATGCAAAGAGGATCTTGACTATATGAGCGATGATCCTCTGTGCCTAGACTGTCTAAGCGGATTAGAATATCTTCAAAAGCCATACTGCGAGCGCTGCGGCCTGCCTCTTGAATTCAGCAGAGGTTTTTGTTATGACTGCGAGGGAGTGGAACATCCGCTTGACTGCGCAAGATCCGCCCTTATATACAATGAAACGCTAAAACCTTTAATTCACGGCATTAAATATTCCGGCCGGGATGACCTTGCGAAATTCCTGGCCAGGGAAATGGGCAAGGCATACGATTATTTTCCGGAAATAAAAGACATTGACTTTGTGATTCCCGTGCCATTGCATAAAAAAAGACTGCATGCCAGAGGCTATAATCAGGCAGAGCTTTTAGCAAAGGAACTGGCAAAGCTGAAAGGGCTTACCGTCATAACGAATGCCGTAAAAAGGATTAATTCCACGCCCACTCAAACACAGCTAAACAGGGAACAGCGGCAAAAAAATGTGCGCGGGGCATTCAAAGTAATCAGGCCGGACCTTATCAGCGGAAAGAAAATACTTCTGATAGATGATGTAGCCACGACTCTTGCCACATTGGATGAGCTGGCTGCCTCCCTGAAAGAAGCCGGAGCCGCGCACATTGCGGCATATACTCTTGCCAGGGAGCCTTTAGCTTAGCATTTTTATAAGTTTTTTTCACGCATATCATGCAATGCGGAAAAAGTTATTGGACGTCAAGCGTAAATATAAACTTTTGCCAGGGAGCCATATCAAGCTTTATTCCGCCAGCAAGAGCTTCAGGCGGGAACTCAAATATTCTATCTGACAATTCCTCCTTAACCGGAGTCTTGGGGCCTGCTGGCTTCAGTTTAAAGTCCACAATGCCAGAAGAAGTATTTGGAGAGTAGTTAACGATTACAAGCTTAACGGTACGGAACTGCGCCCATTTCCAGGCCAGAATATTTGTATTGCTATGGTTGTCATTAGAGACTTTTTCAACATGCAAAAGTGTCCACTCTCCGCCATGGAAAGCAGGATGGTTATTTATCTGCAGCAGCCTGTCATAAAATGCGGTTATATCTTTGTCTGCATTCCTTTTATAAGGCTCTATCATCTGTAACGGAGCTTTAAGTATTCCTCCGCTTATCTGATTATCCATATAAAGGCGCAAGCCTCTCACCGTAGAGAAAACAGTCGCTGCAGCCATGGCCTTTTCCTTGCCGAATGCCGCAAGAGACGGCTTCTCATGATGATTGTCTATAAAGCGGGCCGAGCGTTTCTGATAAAGCTTTTCAGCTCTAAGATGCCCATATATCTCAAGAGGAGATGAAGAAAGCAGCCTGTCGTATGTCACTTTATCATAAGTATAATCAAAGCCCATTTCCTGAAGCCGCCATTCCAGGCCCCA